>JAIORR010000021.1 GCA_021108055.1 Candidatus Cloacimonadota bacterium | reverse complement strand
GCGAGCAAATATAAAATGGCGGAGACGTAGGGATTTGAACCCTAGATGCAGTTACCCGCATACACGCTTTCCAAGCGTGCTCCTTAAGCCACTCGGACACGTCTCCTGAAATATATTATTTGAAGCGAAAAAAATTATTTCTTTTTATCTGTAAACTGTTTTTTATTGTCAGTAAAGAAATCATTCAAGATTTCTTTCATTTCAGACTTATTTAATGTAACAGATGATATATCACCAATATTTTTTTCATTTACTATTTTCTCAAAAGTTATTTTCACTTTTTGCAGATCATTCTCGGGAAGTTCACTTTTAATATGTCTCCTTTCCAGGATAGATACAATTACTATTCCACTAAGAATTATGATCCAGTTAGCATAGATCCAGAAAAGGAAAATAGGCAATGTTGCTAATACTCCGAAGATCAATTGTGTATTTGTAAGCGTAATAATATACCAATTGAAAAGAGATTTGAATATTGTCCAGAAAGTAACGGAAATTGCCGAGCCAATGAAGATAGATTTGCTTTTTACTCTTATGGTGGGAATAAAGAAAAATCCCAGACTGAAAATTATAAAAAGAATAAAGAGCGGCGTCATGTATAATGCGAGTTTATGTAGAAAATGTAATTTAAAAAAATGGGAAACTATAGGAATAGAAGTTGTTGAAAGAAGTATCAGGATAAGAAGAGAACCAAAAATTGTCATTCCCAGAAATTTAACAAAATTAAAAAGAAAATCTTTTTTTCTCAATTCATGAACGTTCAAAATATTATCGAAAGAGTCATTTATGATCTTGAACAGGGAATAGGAAGTTACCAGAAGAATTATGAAGCTGAACAGGTTAAAAGGGATCTTCTGATACGCTATTTGAGATATATATTCTGAGATCTGATCAGCAGAACTGGGCAGAAAAATGGAAATCAAAATATCACTTAATTGCGATTCCAATTTTAGAAAAGGAAGTTGAGGAAGAAAAAAGATGATAAAAATTATAAAAGGAATAAATCCAAGAAGGGTAACGAACGTGAGTGCAGCAGATTCTTTAAAAATGCTTTCTTCTTTGAATTTAATTCTAAATGCTTTGATAAAACCTAATAATTTACTTATCATAAAAACTCCTGAATAGTTTTCCTATTCATATCTCAATGTTTCTACAGGGTTCAATTTACTTGCCACGATCGCCGGGATAATGCCGGATAAAAAGCCGACTCCTGCAGAAACCGTTAATGCTATGAGTATCATCTCGATACTGGCTATAAGCTCAAATTCCAGGTATTTGCTAACTATGTCTAATAATGAAAGCCCAAGAATTATTCCAAAGATCCCGCCGATAGTTGTAACCAGAATAGTCTGAACAAGAAACTGGAGAAAGATATCTCTTCTTCTTGCTCCCACAGCCAGCCTGATCCCAATCTCACGCGTTCTTTCCTGGATAGTAGCAAGCATGATGTTTGCTATCACAATACCACCGACTAAAAGAGAGATCGTACTTATTATGAAAAAGATCATCTGAAACGTTTTCTGGCTTTCTGCCATTTCACCTGCTCTTTCCTGGGCAGATTCAACTTTGAAAACGGGTGCTCCATGCCGAAGATTCAAGATTATAGATTCTAATTTTTCTCTGAGTTCGGGGGCGCTTTCCGCATTTTGTGCTTTAACGGAAAAACTTCTGATATTATCTTCTCCGGTTCCCTTGTGTATCATTGTGCTAAGCGGTATGAAAGATCTTCGATTCAAATATCCAAGAGCATTCTCGCCGCCGATGCCGCTGTTTTTCATAAAACGATGTCTCATAATGCCTATCACCTGCAATCTTCTACCGTGAACTGTAATGAACTCTCCGATGGGATCCTTGTTTCCAAAAAGTTCTTCCCGTATCTTTGTTCCTATCACGATTACATCATTTGACTGATTTATATCGAATTCATTAATAAATCTACCGCTTTCGGCACTCCATTCTTCTATCTTGGAAAAATCCGGCAATACTCCAAAGACCGATGCTCTATATTCTTTGTCTTCGTATGAATGCCGAACCCAGTGACGTATCTGTGGATTGAAGTATTTTGCTTCGGGAATGAGTGATCTTATCAGCTTGAGTTCTTTAAGATCGAAATATTTCTTTGCATCGGTTTTGTTATCATAATTCCAATCAGGATAAATATCAATTTTGCTAAGTCCGCCACGTTCCATCATCCACTCAAGGGTTTTTTTGTTAATTCCTTTCATAAGTGCAAGTACAACAATGATGGACATTGTTCCCAGAACGATCCCGATGATAGTTACAATGCTTCTGATCTTTCGAGACCAGAAATCTGAAAAACCAACGATAATGCTTTCTTTAAGAGATATTGCCATCTTTGATCAGTCCGTCTACGATATTTATTATTCTATTAGCTCTTTTTGCAACTGCCTGGTCGTGCGTAACAATTATTATTGTATGTCCTTTTTCATGAAGTTCGGAAAAAATTGAAAGAATATCTTTTCCCGAACTGGTGTCCAGGTTACCTGTAGGTTCGTCGGCTAAAATAATGGAAGGGTTGTTCACGATCGCCCGGGCAATGGCAACTCTTTGACGCTGACCGCCGGAAAGCTCAGAAGGTTTATGTTTGAGTCTGTCGCTTAATCCAACTTCCGCCAGAACTTTCTTTGCCATCTTAGTTCGTTTTCTTTTATTATACCCGGAATACATCAGAGGTAATTCAACATTTTTTTGAACATTAAGGTGGGGAAGAAGATTAAATGTTTGAAATACAAAACCTATCTGTTTGTTTCGTATAGCTGCAAGTTTGCTTTTTTTTATCGCACTTACTTCTTCATTATTCAGAGAATAGTCTCCATTCGTTGCAGCATCAAGACAACCGATGATATGCATTAATGTGGATTTGCCGGAACCGGACGGTCCCATTATGGCTACAAATTCTCCTTCTTTGATCTCGATGTTGATACCATTCAAAGCATGAACAGTAATCTTTCCCATATCATATTCTTTTGTTAATTCTCTTACTTCGATCAACTCACTCATTTATTTATCCTTTTTCTTTGAGAGAGATAAATGATTTTGATGTTATATTGTCAAAAAGAAAATATTAGATCAATGGATATTATGGTATTTACTAAAACCTTCCGAACAGTCTTGCTCACCTTTATAAAGGGAGATTAAGGGGGGCAAATAAATTTAGTAATTGCTGAAAATGTAAATTACCTTTGCGGAGATCAAAACCATCTGCAAGGTAATTTCACGCTTTTTAATCTAAATAATTCCTCGATGCTTGCGTCGGGATCACCTTATTTTCTCCCCTCAATTAGGGGAGATGCCGCAGGCAGAGGGGTAAAAATTGAAAATTCGGTTTTCAGCTTGCTGAAATTAAGTTGGCAAAATACTCCTTGGCTTGCCACGGAGATAGTCAACTTAAAGAATTTTCTTTAATTTACGCTGTTTTATCCTTTTCTTTTTCTTCAAAGGAAAATACAGGATCACTCTTTCCGGAAACCACATCTTTGGATATCAGGCATTCTTTCACATTGTCCATATCCGGAATATCATACATAATATCTATCATGAATTTTTCCATAATTGCCCGAAGTCCTCGTGCGCCGATCTTCTGTTTGATAGCTGTAATTGCAATTTCCCGTAATGAATCGATCGCAAAATCGAGTTTCACATCTTCTATTTCAAAGAGTTTTTTATATTGTTTACAGAGTGCATTCTTGGGTTTTGTAAGAATTTCAACCAATGCATCTTCATTTAATTCATGAAGTGAACAAACGATCGGCATTCTTCCTACAAGTTCTGGGATAAGACCATATTTTACCAGATCATCCGGAATAACTTTGCTGAAGAAATCTATGTCTTTATTTTTTTTAGAAATAATATCGGCATCGAAACCAATTGTTTTTTTATTGAGTCTTTTTTGAATTATTTTTTCCAATCCGAAGAAAGCACCACCTGTAATAAACAGGATATTTTTTGTATCCATTTCTATGAATTCCTGTTGCGGGTGTTTTCTGCCGCCTTTCGGCGGGACGTTAACTTTGGCACCTTCAAGTATTTTAAGGAGTGCCTGCTGAACACCTTCACCGGAAACATCTCTGGTAATGGAAGGAGTTTCAGATTTTCGTGCGATCTTATCTAATTCATCGATATAGATGATACCTTTTTCTGCTTTTTCTATATCATAATTCGCATTTTGAAGAAGTCTTACCAGTATATTTTCGACGTCTTCTCCAACATATCCAGCTTCTGTAAGCGTGGTGGCATCTGCAATTGCAAAAGGTACTTTCAGAAGTTTTGCCAGTGTTTGAGCTATAAGTGTTTTGCCGCAGCCAGTAGGACCGATCATCAGAATATTGCTTTTTTCAATATAAATATTATCATCTTTTTTCTGCTTGAATATCCTTTTGTAATGATTGTAAACAGCAACGGAAATGATCTGTTTGGCAGGTTCCTGACCAATTACATACTGGTTCAGAAGTTGATGTATTTCTTTTGGAGTTGGAAGTATGAAAGTATCTAATTCCTTCTTTAAGTGATCAGATTCAATGATAGTTGAACACATTAGAATACATTCATCACAGATATTTCCGGTTATCCCTTTTATCAGGTAATTAGTTTCCGTTTCTGCCCTGCCACAAAATGAACAATAGTGCAAATTAGTTTTTTCCAATTTCTACTCCTTTATTTGTGTTTGATAGATTCCTTCCGAGATTCGATAACCTCATCTATTATCCCATATTTCTCGGATTCTGCCGCACTCATAAAGAAATTTCTATCGGTGTCCTGAGTGATTTGTTTAAGTGGCTGTTTTGTGTGTTTCTGAAGCAGGATATTTAATCTTTTTTTAAGAAGAAGGATCTCTTTGGTTTGTATCTCAATATCGGAAGCCTGCCCTCTCACACCGCCCATGGGTTGATGGATCATGATCCGGCTGTTTGGAAGCGCAAATCTTTTTGCAGGTGCACCGGCAGCTAATAAAAATGCTCCCATGCTTGAAGCCTGTCCAATGCAGATTGTACTTACATCCGGTCGTATATACTGCATTGTATCATAAATGGCTAAACCGGCAGAAACAGAACCACCGGGGCTGTTTACGTACATATAAATATCTTTATCTGGGTCGTCTGCTTCCAGGTGAAGCAATTGTGCGATTATTACATTGGAAACATTATCATCTATAGGTGAACCCAGGAAGATGATCCTGTCTTTAAGCAAGCGTGAATATATGTCATACGCACGTTCGATCTGACCTTCTTGTTCTACAACAATTGGAACATAAGCCATCTATTTCTCCTTTTTTTCTTTTGGATATGGAACTATCTTAGAATTCTCTTTTAAGAATTTCATAATTTTTCTTTCTTCGAGAAGATATTTAAACTCTTCATTCTCGATTTGCTTTTTATACATTTCTTTATATTTGTCAACTTCCATCTTCAGATTACCTGCCAGTTCTTCTACAATTTCTTCTTTATCTTCATCTGTAACCTGGATTTTTTCTATCTTTTTCAGTTCTTCCATAATGAAATATTGTTTGAGCTTATATTCAGCAATGCTCATATAGACAGGGATCATTTTGTTAATGTCAATTTTATTTTTTTCTGCATACGGTTTAACCATATCTTCAGCCTGCTTTTTTATTAATGATGGAGGAAGATCAAATTTGTTTTTTTCGATAAGTGCAGTTATCACAGACTCATTAAATCTTTGTTCATTATCTTTTATTAATTTCAGTTTAAGCTCCTCTGCCACTTTCTCTTTCAGGTCTTTAAGAGAATCATATTCTATATCTTTCGCAAATTCATCATTAATTTCCGGTAATATTTTCCTTTTGATCGAATTCACTTTTACAAGGAATTCTTTGTCTTTTATTGCATTATTTATTTCTTTATCTTCGCTTTGTTGATTTTTTAAGAAAAGTTTTGTTTTGATCTCATCACCGATTTTCTTACCGGTAAGGTTGGAATTAAATGCTTTCGAATAAGAATTCTCTCCTAAAATAAAATTTCTGTTAATACTTTTTGTAACTTTACCTTCGTCGTTCAAAAATCCAATTTCAGCAGAGATAATATCATTCTTTTCAGAGAGTTCCGGAGTTATTTCATTTGCCATTCTATTCTGAAAATCTTTGATCGTTTCATCGACCATGCTGCCACTGAATTTGATTTCTTCAAACGGTACATTTATATTTTTATAGTCTGTAATTTTAACTTCCGGCATAACTTCAAATTTGAATGTAGCAATCAGTTCTTTTCCTTTTTCCCATTCCACGTTAACTGCTTCTCCATTATTTATCGGTTTCACTTTCTGTTCATCGATAGCTTTTTTGTAATAATCGTTTAATTTTTCATTGATGAATTCATTTTTAATCGATTCTCCGAATTGTTTTTCGATCATAGAAATAGGAACTTTACCTTTTCTGAATCCATGAATAGCGGCATAGTTTTTAAAAGTTTTTAATACCTTGTTATACTCGTCCAGAGCTTCTTGCGGTTCGATGATTATTTTCAGTTCTCGAATGCATTGACTGATATCTGTTATCTCAGATTTCATTTAATTCCCTCTCAATTTATTATCTTTAATATTTGTCGGATTCAAATCCGCTGTTAACTATTAATTATAGTTCTTATGGTTAAAATGGTGCGAAAGAGGGGACTCGAACCCCTACAGGATTTCTCCCACTGGATCCTAAATCCAGCGCGTCTACCAATTCCACCACTTTCGCATGTAGTAGTTTATTGCTTTAATTTTTGTTTTGCCAGATTGATAAGATTCTGAGCATCTTCTGAATCCGGCACAAGTTCTTTCCATTTATTAGCATAAGTAAGAAGCTCTTCATAACGCTTTTCTTGTGATAATTTCCAGCTGAGAAATTCAACAAAATCAACATTTTCAGGATCCAGCACTATCGCTTTTTTCAAAAATTCAATTGATTTATCAATATCGCTCATCTTTGCATATATATTACTAAGATTAATAATTGCGTCCAGGTTTTCAGGATCAAGTTCATGAACCTTCAGATTGTATTTAAGCACATTATCATCATCTTCCAATTTATCATAAGCCAAAGCCAGATTATAGAAATTATCAATATTTTCAGGATTTATCTGAGATGCTTTGTCATACCAAATAATCGCATTATCAAAATCTTCTTTACCAAAGTATGTGTTTGCAATCTGGGTACATGCCATATCATCATTTGCATCCAATTCTGTAGTTTTGATCATATATTCGAGAGATTTTTTTTCATCTCCTTTCTTATTATATGCAAAAGCGAGCATCTTTAAAGTCTTTGTGCTATCCGGAGCTATTTCATTTAGAACAATAAATTTTGCGATAGAATCATCATATTGCTCGTTTTTAAATAATTCCTGAGCTTCAAGAAATAACTTAGTCCAGCAACTTGCTGTTAGTTTTTTTGTGTTTTCAAGTTTTTCATCTAGATCTGCTTTTTTCATGTATTTTTTATAGAATTTTTTTGCATCCTTTTCATTTTCTGTTTTTAATTTTTCATATTCTGCAAAGATAAGATCAATTTGATCGATCAGCCTCTCATAATAATTGTTTGCTTCAAGATAGTTCTTATCGACATCGAAATAAATACCGGCAACTTTTTCCAAAGCAACAATATTATTGGGATTTTCTTCAAGAACTGATTCGTAAAGAGGAAGAGCTTTCTCATATCTTCCGCCAGTAAGGTGCATATTTGCAGAGCGAAGATTTTTCTTTCCTTCTGCAGAAAGATCCTGAGAAGCAAATACAGCATTTGAAATCAATAAAGCAAACGCAACTAACAATATTATTTTCTTTTTCATTTTTACCTCCACCAATTTCTAATTTTTTAATTTTATGCAAAATTAAAAATAAAGTTTATAAGTCAAGTATTTTGTTTTTAATTGTTTATGTGAATAAATATATAATATATTGGTTTTCTGCATACGGGGTTCAGTAAGAAATTAACTTTACAAAAAACTTAATTAAAAAAATAACATCGACTTATGAGGATAAAATGAAAATCGAATTAAACTCGGATCGGACAATAAAACTTGAAGGTTCAAAATCTATCTTGAACAGAGTATTGATCATTGCTTCTTTTTTAGAAGCTTCTTTAGAAATTTTTAATTTCTCGAAGTGTAATGATATTTTAACATTAACCAATAATATGAAAAAGATGGGATTTCGATTTGAAGAACGGTTGAATTCGGTTATGATACATTCTCCATCTACAATTAATAACAAACAGCATTTTTTCATTAAAGATTCCGGGACGGCTTTCCGATTTCTATTAGCAAGATCATCGTGTTTGCAGGGAATACATACCGATATTGATATTTCTATGCAGTTAAAAAAAAGACCTGTAAGACCACTTATTATAGTATTAAAAAAAATGGGAGCAGATTTAAAATGTACAGATTATCCTCTGGAAATTAATGGAACTCGACTTGTTGGTGGCGAGATCGATATTCCCGCTGATATCAGCAGTCAATTCATAAGTGCATTACTTCTGATAGCTCCGAATTATCAAACCGACCTGGTAATTAATTTAAAAGGGAAGATCGTTTCCGGAACATATATTGAAATGACTATGAAAATCATGGAAAAATTCGGTGTTATCTCGGAATTCACAGGAAATAGAATATTTATCAAAGCACACCAGAGATATATCAATCCCGGCAAATTCGTGATCGAACCGGATATATCTTCTGCCTGCTATTTCTGGAGCTTGGGAGCATTGAAAAAACATGGAGTTTCCATTGAATGTGATATTACAGATTCGGTTCAACCGGATATCGATTTTCTTGAAGTCCTTAGAGAGATGGGAGCTATAATATCCATTAAAGGAAAAAAAATATCTGTAAGTAAAGGAACACTATCCGGTATAGATATCGATATGCATAATATTCCGGACCAGGTTATGACTCTCTCTGTTTTAGCATTGTTTGCAGATTCTGAAACAAAAATAAGGAACATACAACATTTAAGATATAAGGAAACAGATCGAATTAATTCGTTGATCTCTGAAATATCAAAAATCGGCGGGAAAATTGATTATAACAATGATATGCTGACCATATTCCCTCTGAAAAAATATCCTGCTCATGTAAAAATGGATTCTTATAATGATCATAGGCTGGTTATGGCATTTTACATTCTAAAGGCTGTATTTCCTGATATCGAGGTAAATAATGAGGAAGCAGTAACGAAATCTTATCCTGATTTTATTTCCGATTTTAAAAGGATTTGTAATATTTCTTGACACATAATCGATTAAAACATATTAAAAGTTCATGAAGAAAAATGAAAAAGTAATTATTCTTTCCGGCGGGTTCTCGGAGGAATCGGAAATTTCAAAAATTACTTCCCTGGCAATTGCAAAAGCACTGTCAAACAGGCAATACAATGTTCAGCTTCTTGATCCGGCAGATTTTTCTTCATATTCGGATTTGGTTAACGCTATTAAAAAAATCGATCCGTTGATCGTTTTCAACGGACTGCATGGAGCTGAAGGAGAAGACGGTAGAATTCAATCTCTGTTATCTTTAGAAAAAATATTATTTACCGGATCCGACTATCGAGCAAGCGCAATCTCGATGGATAAGTATATTTCCGGATTATTAGCTTCGTCATTAGGAATTCCCGTACCAAAACGTATAATAATAAAAAACATTACAGAAATAAATTCAATAATCAATAGTATTAAATTTCCAGTTGTAATAAAGCCTAATGATTCCGGTTCATCGGTTGGAATATCAATTATAAAAAAGATAAATGATGTAGAAAAGGCAATTGAAAAAGCTTTTAATTACAGCGATAAAGTTCTAATGGAGGAGTTTGTAGCAGGAAGAGAACTAACGGTTACAATATTAGGAGGGAAACCGCTTCCGGTTGTTGAGATCAAGCCCAATGACGGCTGGTATGATTACACAAATAAGTACACAAAAGGTAATACGAGCTATGAAGTTCCTGCGAAAATTACAGAAGAAGAAACTAAAGAAATTCAAGAGAAGGCACTGCAGATTTATAAACTTTTTGGTTGCAAAGTTTATGCAAGAGTAGATTTTAGATTTGAGGAAAGTAAGTTCCATTTCTTAGAAGTTAATACACTTCCGGGAATGACGCTGCTTAGCTTAACACCTATGGCGGCAAAAGAGGAAGGATATGATTTCGAAGAATTATTGGAAAAAATTATTAAATTGTCATTAAAAAAAGAATTTTAAAAAGGAGTAATTTATGAAAAAGCTTATTCTTTTATTATTTTGTGTTGCAGTTAGCATAACACTTACTGCGCAAGTTGATCTTACTATAAGTCCTGAAAGATTGACGTACAATGTTTTTTATCCTGCTAACTTCAACCCGGAAGAACCCGAAAATCAACCTGTTCTTTTTACGATCAATTTTGATGTTACAGGGGTTTTGGAAGATTATGTAATACACTGCGATATGAGTTGGCGTGATTATAGTGCGTATGCAACTCTTACACCCGACGACCCGAATCAGTTACCATCTTTTTTAACAAATCAGGATATTATCAGAGATGATGAAGCTAACGGATTTCAAGTCGATGAGTCTTTCAGCGAGTTTCTTGAAAATATTGAAGATCTGATATTGGATACCGGTCGCCTTCCGGATGGAAATTACATCTTCGTAATTGCTGTATATTCTGCGGGACATGGTGGAGAAGATGATCATCTTCTTTCTAACAAAGTTACTTTTGTTCTCACAATTCAATCACCAATAACCATTTCTTTGATAACTCCCGGGAATCCGATCGGGCTTGGTCCTGCCACAATAGCAGATCAATATCCCAATTTTGTCTGGTTCTCAAATTTGGCAGATTATACGATCAAGATCTATGAACTGGATGGAGAATATCAATCTGCAGAAGAAATAGAACAACAAATTGAGCCATTTTTTGAAGAGAATAATTATTCATCTACAAGTTTTCCATATCCACCCACCGCTCCTGATTTCCAAAAAAGCATAGTTTATGCCTGGCAGGTGTCTTCTGATCTCAATACTCCCATGGGGTCAGCAGAAAAACATAAAAGCGTTATGTATCTTTTTATGGTATCCACAGAAGAACAGGAAGATCAGGATAATCAGATGTTGATCAATTTTCTAAGGCAATTGAACATTGAAGGAATTCAAGAATTGATAACTCTTATCGAAAGTGGTTATTCTTTTGATAAAATGTTTTTTGATGGTAATGAGATTTCGATCAATGATCTGAATGAAATACTGCAAAAGATCTCTGATGGTGAGATCAAATTAAAAGACTTTTCTATAGAATAGAAATAGGAGAATATCATGAAAACTAAAATATTTTTTATATTGGCAATGATGTTTATTTTTTCTCTTTCATTTGCTCAGGAATCTGTTGCGGTCACTTTGAAAGTGAAAGGTATTGTTGAATTAGATCGGGATGAAAAAGTTACAAAAATTAATTCAGGTTCAGAATTAATAGATAAAGATAAACTTGAAAGCAAAGAAGAATCTTTTGCTGCTGTAAAATTTATCGACGGCAGTTCGGTAATAAAACTTTTTCCAAATAGCATCTTAACTATCCAGGCAGAAAAAAGCGGTGATAAGTTGAATAAGAAAAACTATTTGGATATGGGAGAACTCTGGGCAAAAGTAACGAAGAAAACCGGTGGATTTGAGATCGATACACCAACTACGGTTGTATCTGTTAAAGGAACGGAATTGCTTGTTTCAGTCGATGAGAATGGTGAGACCGACCTATTTACTCTGAAAGGTGAAGTTAGCATCAGAAATAAGAGAGATGAAAATCAGGTGAGCGTTCCGGAAGGTTATAAAGCTCATTCGAGTGGAGAAGGAGAAATTCCTGTTTCTCTAATACAAAAAGGTGATATCGATGATGAAACACAGGAATTTATAGAAAATGAAGTTTTCAAAACTCTGGAAATAGAGCTGAAAAATGAAGATGGTGAGAAAAAAACAATTAACTTTAATTTTGAATAGAAGGTAAAATGAAAAAGTATTTGATCATAGTTGGAGTTCTGCTCTGTACAGCTCTTTTTTCAAATGTAATGCTTTATCATAACCCGCCGGTTTCAATTAAACCTGGAGAAACAGTAGTTCTTACTCTTGAAGTTAGAGACGGTTTTAATGAGATATTCAATGCAAAGCTGTTTTATCGGGAAACAGGAACTCTATCTTTTACCGAACTTGATCTGGAAAAAGGAACTGAAACCGATCCTGTTTTTTTTGCCGTAGTTGAAGATGTAAGTAATTATCAGGTAGGCTTGAATTATTATTTTCTTATTATACCGTATGATGGAAATAATGTAACACTTCCGGAATTCCAATGTAAAACAAACCCATTCAAAGTAGCCATTGAACAACCAAAAGTAACAACGGAAAGCTTTGTAAGGCTTTCACCGGACATTGCATTTTCTGATATCGGCAAAGATTACATAATTGCAATATCCATGTTTTCAATCGAAAGTGATATAGATCACAGTTCTGTGAAGTTTTATTATGATCTGGAAGATGTAACAGATGCAGCAAAGATATTTTCCAATATGATCATATATGAAGTAGAAAAAACTGAGCCGGGAAGACATTTTTATTATGTTGCGGCTGATCTTACCGATGGCAGAAAAGTTGAATCCGAACATTGGATGACCGACGTAAAAATCAAGACTATCGACCTGCCAATGAATATTCGGGGAAAAGCCACCTTTAATTCATATCTATCAAGTTTTAACAAGGATTCTGAAGACGAAGCCGAGAATGATAAGCGAGCAAATTTTCTTTTGAATTTTCAGGGAAATAAAGACTGGTTCAGATTCAAATCTAAAATGTATCTTTCATCACTTGAAACAAGCTCAGCTCAGGCGATCAATAGATTTAATTTAGCTCTGCAGGTTCCTCATTTTGATCTTGTTGCGGGAGATCATACTTCGGACTACGGTTCTTTTATATTGAATTGCAAGAATGTCTGGGGAATTCATACAAAACTGCATTTCGAGAATTTCAGGTTATTTGTTACTTACGGAAACAGTAAAAGGAACATCGATGGAAAAGCATACAGCGATACAACAGATATAACAAGCTACACTGCAGGAACATTCAGAAGAAAAACAATGGTATTTCGAACTGAAGTGGGGAACACGAAAAGCTTTGTCTGGGGTTTGGGAATCTCTAAGAACAAAGATGATATCGGATCTTTGCATAAGAAATATTATCAATATGTTGTTGATGATACAATAGTGACAATGACAGTAACACCGAAAGATAATATCATTTTTGGTTCAGATATTAGACTTGCACTTTTCAAACAGCGTTTTGTCTGTGGAGCGGAAGCTGCAATGAGCTTTCACAATAATGATATCACAGAAGGAACAATGTCGTTAGATGAAATTGAAGATAACCTTGGACATGAAGTTGATCTGCCTTTTGATCCGGAAACTATTTCTGATTTTATTATCGTGAATGAATATATGGAACCTTTCATGCCCGGTTTTTCTAATTCCGCATTTAAAACCTTTATACGATCTTTCTTCTATAATAATCTTTTAAATATTTCCTATACGGCAATTGGTTCGAGTTTTAATTCTTTATCTTCCAGCTATCTTCAAAAAGATGCGAGGATAATTAACGTAAACGATAATATCAATCTTTTAAATAATAAGCTCTCGATGAATCTTTCTTTTAACATTATTTCCGATAATCTTTATGAAGAGAAAGATGTAACGACAAAAACCACTACATATTTTGCTCAGGTTCTTTTCCGACCTACAGATCAAATATTTTATAAGATAGGATTCAATAATAATACTTCAAAGGATAATATGGAGATTACAGAAGATGATACATTAGAAACAACTTATGATATTAATTCTATGAATCTTACTCTTGGATTTGGATACCATGCACAAAATTTCTCTTTTGCTCCCACAAGATTCATTTTGAATTTCTGTAATTCTGCAAATACAGATGAAGCAAACAAATCATTCGACTATAAAAAGAATAACATAATATTAAGTGCAAAAAGTAAATTTGAGGAAATACCTCTTAAAACGACCTTATCATATTCTCTTAATTTGAATGATGACAAGACCAGTACATACAATGATACACTCTCGGAATGGGTTGATCCGATCCAGGAAAAATCCAAATATCATTCCTTCTATATGAAAGGCGAATTCTTATTATTGGAAGAAAAATTTAAGCCTTATCTGGATTTCCGCTATACAGCTTTTGGTGGGGATATCAATTCGCAGGCTTCACAGATGTTCAATCTTGGGACGAGTTATAATATCGATAAAGACACCTTCTTATCCACAGTTTTCGGCTTGAAATTATATCAAAACAAAGATTATGAGGAAGACAATTATTCCAGTTTCAATTGGAAATTCAGGTTAACCAGAAAATTCTAACCTAAGATGAAGAAACTTTTTTATCTATATATTCCAATAATTATCTTTATTATTCTCCGGATTGTTTTTGTAACGGATTTCTGGAAGAATCTTGAACATAAGGCAACTGATAAGTTCTTCCGGATGAGAGGTATTCGTGAGGTCTCAGATAACATTGTTATTGTAGAGATCGGAGATGACACATTTAATACATTGAACGAAAGATGGCCGTTTCCAAGAGAATACCATGCCCGTTTGATCGATAATCTGGAAAAAGCAGGTGCAAAGCAGATTATATTCGATATTGAATTTACAGAAAGAACAAACCAGACCCAGGATGAAATCTTAGCAAAAACATGCAGTAAATATGATAATATAATTCTTGCCGGTAAATTGATCAAAACTATTTATAATGGCTCCATAAGAGAGCAGTTTCTTTCTCCCATACCATTACTTATTCAAAAGGGTGTGAAATGGGGAATGGTTAACATCTCTGCAGATAAAGATGGTTTTGTAAGAAGATATGAGCTTTTCCAGAAGAGAAATAAACAAATCAAATTATCCATTGGACTTATGTCGCTTTCATCCTTATATAATATACAGAATCTGAATAATGAAATAAAAGATCATCCGGCATATTTCAAATTGGGTGAGGATTATATTCCAAAAGTGACCTCGAAGAGTTCATTAATAAATTTTTATGGACCTGCCAGAACATTTAAAACCTATGATTTTGCTGAAGTAATAGACGATTCCATATTTACTACCGCTTTTGAGAAAGAACTTGAATCCAACTTGAACCAGTATTATGATATCGCAGAGGAATTCAAAGATAAGATCGTTCTTATCGGTCTTACTTCCGTTGAGTTTCATGATACGCATAATACTCCTTTCTTTGCTAACTTGATGCCTGGTGTGGAAATACACGCAAATTTCATTGAAATGGCTTTCCGACATGATTATCTTACAGAATTCTCATTTTTAAAATTTCTCATAATTTTCTTTCTATCTGTTATTGTCTTATTCTTCATTAATTCAAATGTCAAACCCACACTTTCTGTCATTATAAACTTAATTTTATTGATAGGATATCTGTATCTCGCATATATGCTTTTCTGTACACAAAACAGATTTATACCTATTTTAGAGGTGCCGGCTTCCATCATCATTATTTATATTATCGGGTTGGTTTTTCAATATGTAAAAACGGTTAAAGAAAGGAAATTCATTAAACAGGCATTTGGGCAATATATTGCTCCTGAACTGGTAGATGAACTGATAAAAGATCCCAGAAAGCTTGAATACGGTGGTGTTCAAAAGGAACTGACCGTACTTTATTCGGATATTGTTGCCTTTACGCCGTACACAGAAAGTCATTCCCCAAAAGAAACAGTGGAGATACTACGCGAATATCTAACAGAGATGGTAGATATCATAACCAAAAACAAGGGGACATTAGATAAATTCGTTGGCGATGAGATCGTTGCCTTATTTGGAGCACCTGTAGAGCTTGAGGATCATGCATTCTGGGCATGCAAGACAGCTCTGGAAATGCAATTGAAGATCAATGAATTACACAAAAAATGGAAAACTGACAGAAAAGACCCTCTTTATGTAGGGATAGGTATAAATAGCGGCTTAATGACGGTTGGCAATCTTGGCTCAGAACAAATATTTGATTATACTGCTATCGGGGATAATATGAACGCAGGGGCAAGAATAGAAGCTCTTACCAGAAATTATGAAACAAAAAATAATATAATTATTAGTGAACATACTTATGAGCTTACAAAAGAAAACATCGTAGCTGATTTTATCGATGAAGTTCAGGTGAAAGGAAAAAAAATAAAACTGAAAATATACGAGCTTATAGAAATCACAAAAAAGGATTCTGATATACTACAATAATAAATAATAAGGTGGATATTACCTTTGTTGATGTGTGTTTATAGACTTCTCAAATTTATTATTCATAAAAAAAATAATAAAATATTTTTTATCAATAAATAGTATTAAAGCAGTAAAAAAAAGTATAACATTAATAATTTCAAAGGGTTATGTTCTTAATTGTAGAAATTATTTTATTTCTTTTTTAACTGAAATCTCCAGAATCCCTTTAAAAATGCTTGTTTAGAGATTTTTTTATTGACAAGAAATCAGCACATTTCAAATACTAAATCGTGTTTGTAAACCACCAAAAATAAAGGAGGATGTTCATGAACAGACAAGACTTAGTTGCAAAAATTGCAAAGGATGCAGATGTAACCAAAAAAGCTGCTAATCTCGCTTTGAATTCAGTTATAGAAGGTATTACTGGATCATTGGAAAAAGGAAACAAAGTTTCATTAGTAGGTTTTGGTACATTTAAAGTAAACCACAGAAATGCACGTACTGGTGTTAATCCGCAAACAAAAGCAAAAATCAACATTCCTGCAAGAAATGTTCCCGTTTTCAAAGCTGGCAAAAAACTTAAGGATGCAGTAAAGTAATTGATTTTGTTTTATTAAAAGCAAGAATTTCAAAATTCTTGCTTTTATTTTCTTTTTTTTCATCTCAAAATAAATCAAGTCGAGGAGATTATGAAATTCTCTATAGAAAAACAAGATTTACAATCTAATATTCAGCATTTATATAATATTGTTCCAAGTAAGAATACCATGCCCATTCTTACGAATTATCTCATTGAGGCAGATGAGCAGAAGAACTTGTTAAAATTTACTGCTACAGATCTGGAAATAACTGTCATTGTAGAATTTGATGCAAATATATCCGAGAGTGGGAAAGTTGCGGTTTCAGCTAGAAATTTGAATGAGATTATTAATTCTCTGCCAGATTCAATGGTTCATTTCCTGATAGAAGAAGAAAATTTGAAAATTAACTGTGAACATTCAAAATTTAATCTGCTTTGTGCAGAGAACAGCCAGTTCCCGCTGATTCCACAAAAAGACCTTTCAAAAGTGATAGAACTTGATGCAGAAATGTTCAAGAAAATGATCGATAATACACACTTTGCTGTATCTTCGGAAATCAATCGTCCGATTTTTACAGGCATTTTCTGGAATATTGCTGCAGACCAACAATTCATGGTTGCCACAGACGGGAAAAAGATTGCAGAATTCAAGCTTATAAATCAGGTCGATATTCCGGAAGCTGTTGAACAAATAATTCCCACAAAAGGATTATTGTTCTTAGATAAAGTGATCTCCGTGGATATTCCCAAAATATCTGTTCTTCTCGAATCTAACAGGGTTATGTTCAGTTATGGGAATTATACGATATTCACTCATATCATTGAGGGAAGATTTCCCGATTATACAAAAGCGATCCCGTTAAATAATAATAATATTCTAATCATAAATAAAATTAAACTGAGAGATGCTGTGAAAAGGGTTTCACTACTCGCTTCCGAAGATACTTTCAAAGTTAAATTTGATGTTACAAATGAAAAATTTATGATAAGTTCAACCAAGCGTGAGGAAGGGGAAGCAAACGAGGATCTCGATGATTTCAAATATAACGGTGAACCTATTATTATTGCTTTTAACTACAGATATTTAAATTCGATACTCAATGTAATAGAATCGGAAAATATAGAGATCAAAATGGGAAAATCGAACGAACCGGCACTTTTCTTTAATACCGAACAAAACGATAAATATTCCGCACGATTCTTATTGATGCCTCTTCGGTTAATATAGTTGGAAATAATATCTTTAAAAATAAAGAACTTTCGCAATTTCTCTGATCTGGCACTTGACTTCAAGCCGGAAGGAGCCTTGATTCATGGAATAAATGGAATAGGTAAAACTAACCTTCTCGAAGCTATTTCTTTCTTTGCTTTTGGGAAATCTTTTCAGACCAGTTATGATCTGGAATTGATACATTTCTCAAAAGCTTTTTTTCGTATTGAAGGTAAATTTCTTTATAATGGAAAAGAACATTTTCTGGAAGCAGCAGCAGATAAAAGTAAAAAATTAATCAAAATAGACGGAGCAGGTATTTCCCGTATAAGTGAACTTTACCAGCATGTTAAGGTCGTTTATTTTTCACCCGATGATATTAATATTGTAGGTGGTGCTCCTTCGTTTAGAAGAAAATTCATAGACCAGGCTATTTCGCAATATTCATATCGATATATAGAAATTCTACGAAAATTTTATCGCATCTTGAAACAACGAAATGCACTCCTGAAAACCGAATTTGACAGAAAAGAAAAAAAAACATGGGATGAACAATTTGTTTCTTCCGCATCACAGGTAATAAATTTCAGATTAAAATATCTTAAAGAATTCACACCGATCCTTATGAAATATTATTATCATATCTCTGAAAAGAACGAAGAACTTGGCATTTGTTATAAATATTCATTTCCAACTTCCGGAAAAATTGAAGATGACCTTCTCGACCATCTGAATGAAATCGAAGAACAGGAAGTAATACAGGAACGAAGTCTGGCAGGTCCGCATATCGATGATCTTGATTTTACGATCAACAAGCATTCTGCAAGGAAATTCGGTTCACAGGGACAAAAACGGTCACTTGCCATAACTGCCCGGCTTGTTCAGGCAAATCTGATAGCACAGGTTGGTGATGATGTTCCCATCTTGATATTCGATGATGTTCTTTCCGACCTCGATAAAAAGAGGGCAAAAAAAATTATAAGTCTGTTGGAAAACAAGCATCAGGTTTTTATTGCTACCCCGAATGTGGCTATCTACAAAGATTTTAAACTTGAAAAAATAAATATGGAAAAGATAATGAAAGGATCACAGGCAGACGATGAAGTTCAATAAAAATATATTCGGCTGGGTGATGTATGATTTTGCCAATTCATCTTTTACGACTATCATCGTTACTGTGGTCTATAGTGTTTATTTTCGTGATGTAGTTGTGAATCAGGGAGAGTTGGGAACAGCGTTGTGGGGTAGAGCTGTGAGCATTTCCATGCTGATGGTTGCCTTAACCGCTCCCATCTTTGGTGCTGTTGCAGATTTTTCTCGGGCAAAAAAAAGATTCCTGTTCTTTATGACTTACATCACAGTAGGATTTACTGCTCTTTTGTATTTTGTAAAAGCCGGGAATATTTTCACAGGAATGCTGTTCTTTATTATTGCCAATTTTGGATTTAACAGCGGTAATGTTTTTTATAATGCTCTTCTACCGGATATTGTTAAGAGAAAGGATATCGGTAAAGTTTCCGGCTGGGGTTGGGCTGTGGGATATATCGGCGGATTGGTCGCACTGCTTCTGATACTTCCCCTTGTTCATAATAAATG
Source organism: Candidatus Cloacimonadota bacterium (assembly GCA_021108055.1). GTDB lineage: Bacteria > Cloacimonadota > Cloacimonadia > Cloacimonadales > TCS61 > JACNIV01. The sequence continues at coordinate 5,118 of JAIORR010000021.1, read as the reverse complement.
GATAAGACTCGTTTTTCCTGCTGTTGCTTTTTTCTTCGGATTCTTTGCTCTTCCAACTTTTTTCCTATTGAAAGAAATTAAGAGAACTTCCAGGAGAACAAATTATTTTAAGACCGCTGTTAAAAGGTTATCTACTTCTGTAAAACATATAAAAGATTTCAAGGAACTGATCAAGTTTATTATCAGCTATCTCGTTTATAATGACGGAATTATAATTGTCATCAGCTTTGCTGCGATTTACGGTGCTACACGCTTCGGCATGAATACAAAACAATTGATAAACTATTTTGTGATAGCAAATATCACTTCGATGGTAGGTGCTTTTGTTTTCGGATATATTCTTGATAAGATCGGAGCAAAAAAAACAATCTCGATCACACTCTTGATCTGGATTGGAGTAGTTGTCTGGGCTTTTTTATGCAAAGATATAAAAGAATTCTATCTTGTAGGAATTCTGGCAGGATTTGCAATTGGTTCCAGCCAATCCAGCAGTAGAAGCATGCTGGTACTTCTTACACCGCAAGAGAAAATGGCAGAATTCTTTGGATTCTATTCGGTTACGGGAAGGATTGCATCGATAGTGGGACCTCTGGTTTACGGTGAAATATCCAGAATAACAGGCAACCAGAGATGGGCTATCTTGTCGATAATAGTTTTTTTTGTTGTTGGATTGAGTTTACTGCAAACGGTTAATGAAAAGGAAGGCAGACGTATCGCATTAAAATGGAGCAATCCGGAAAATTAATCTCCAAAAAAGTTTACAAAATATCACACTTTAAATACATGGAATTTAAAAAATATGAAAAATTATTTATTAATAATCATGGAGGATGAATGCAAAGAATAATGCTTTTATCAAAGATACACAGGGCAAGTGTAACGGAAAGAGACCTGAATTATGTGGGTAGTATCACCATAGATAAGAAACTTTTAAAATTAACGGGAATGAAGCCCTGGGAAAAAGTGGAAATTTATAATATCAGTAATGGTAATAGATTTGCCACGTATATTCTGGAAGGTAAAGAAGATTCCGGTATCATCGGTGTGAACGGAGCTGCAGCTCGATTGGTCAGCATTGGAGATAAGATAATAATAGTTAATTATACTTTGATGGATGAAAACGAAATAGAAAACCACAAACCCAGAATAGTGATCGTGGAAGATGATACGAATTTGAAGATCAAAGAGGTTTGATTGAGACCGGTTCTTGTTAAGACCATTTCGCAGATGATGCAAATTTCTACGAAGTTAAAGGGAACCATAGGGTTTGTTCCCACGATGGGATACCTGCATAGAGGACATCTGAGTCTGGTAGAAACTGCAAAAAAAAATGCAGATATCGTCATAGTAAGCATATTCGTAAATCCCACCCAGTTCTCTCCAAATGAAGACCTTTCCCAATATCCGCGGGATATTGACAGCGATATTAAATTGCTTTCCGAACTCGATGTGGATTATATTTTTTTCCCGCAGGAATCTGAAATGTATCCCGATGGCTGTAAAACATGGGTGAACGTTGATAAGATCACGCAGGTGCTTTGTGGAAAATCGCGTCCCACTCACTTCAAAGGTGTAACCACTATCGTTGCAAAATTAATGAATATTGTCGATCCCGACCTGATGTATATGGGAGAAAAAGATTTTCAACAGCTTGTAGTTCTAAGGCAGATGGCAAAAGACCTTAATTTCAAAACAGAGATTATCGGATGTCCGATAATTCGAGAAGAAGATGGTTTGGCGATGAGTTCGAGGAATAAGTATTTATCTCCTGCAGGAAGAAAAAACGCCTTATGCCTTCATAAAGCCCTTCTACTGGCAAAAAAAAGATTCCGGCAAAATATTACGAATTCAAGCAAGATAATTACTGAAATGGCAGATTTGATAGAGAATATGGAAGGTGTTATCGACTACATCGAAGTGGTTGATCCCGATACATTGGAACATATCACCGAACTTAAAAAAGGATGTCGGATCCTGCTGGCTGTGATAATTGAAAATACAAGATTGATAGACAACATGAAAATGGAGTGATGGAGCGAATTGGAGAAATCGAGATAAAGAGAACTAATTATTGAGGTAATATGGAAAAGGTTAATATCCTTATAATCGGTGCAGGATCGATCGGACTTTCTGTAGCAAAAGTACTTTCCGAAGAATTTGAAGATATAGTAGTTGTGGAAAAGGAAGATTCGTTTGGGCGGCATACCAGCAGCCGCAATAGCGAAGTTATCCATTCCGGGATATATTATCCGCAGAACACGCTCAAGGCAAAACTTTGCGTTCGTGGAGCAGAACTTCTTTATGAATATTGCAAAACAAATGATCTTCCATTCCGGAACTGCGGGAAGCTGGTGGTAGCCACAGATGAAGACGAATTACCGGCACTTGATAAACTGAAAGAAAACGGTGAACGGAATGAAGTTAAAGGTTTGGAGATGATCGATGAAAATGAATGCAAAAGCCTTGAACCTCAGATCAAAGCCATCAAAGCATTGAAGGTGCCTTCCACCGGTATCCTCGATACTTACAAATTTATGCAGAAATTAGAGTGTGATGCCGAAAAGAACGATGCTTTTATTTGCTATGAAATGGAAGTGAATTCCATAAAAAAAACTGAGAACGGATATGTTGTGAATTTCTCTAACGGCGAAGTTTTCCAGGCAAATACTATTATAAATTGCGCAGGTCTTTTTTCAGATAAAATGGCAGAAATGGTGGGAATAGATATAGAAAAAGAAAACCTCAAAATTCACTGGTGCAAAGGCGAATACTACAAAACAACAAAGATAAAAGATGTAAAGCACCTGATATATCCGCTTCCCGACCCAAAAGGAATTTTCCTGGGAATTCATCTGACCATCAATCTGAACGGTGAAGTTCGGTTCGGACCAAATGCTTATTATGTGAACGAACTAAATTATTCAATGGATGAAACTTATAAGAAGGATTTCCTTCTCGCTGTGAATAAATATGTGCAGATAGATGAAGATAAGCTTCAACTCGATGACTGCGGCATACGGCCGAAATTGCAGGAAGAAGGTGGTGAATTCAGAGATTTCTATATTAAGGAAGAATCTGAAAAAGGGTTTCCAAACTTCATTAATACGATCGGGATAGAATCACCGGGGCTAACCGCCTGTTTAGCGATTGCCGAAGAAGTGAAGAAGCTGTTGAACCGCTAATGAACGCGAATAGACACGAATAAACAAGAGAGAATGTGAATATTTCTTTCTATTAATTTAGAAAGTTTTTAAAAAGGAAGAATTTTGACTGATCTATTAGAAAAAGAACTTGTTTACAAAATCGTCGGATGTGCAATTTCCATACATAATGAAATCGGTCATGGCTTTAGAGAAAAAACATATGAGAAAGCACTTTGTGTAGAATTTGAAGATCAAAATCTATCGTTCACTCAGCAAATGAGTTATCCGATTTATTATAAAAATAACAAGATCGATGAATTTATACCTGACCTGATTGTTGAAAATAAAGTAATAGTTGAAGCAAAAACGGTTGAATCCATTATTGACGAATACAGAGGTCAATTGATAAACTATTTAAGAATATCCGGAATAAAAGTCGGATTAATAATAAATTTCAAACATCCGAAATTGCAATGGGAAAGGATCATACTTGATGAAGCAAGATAATTTGTTCCCGAACATTAGCATTTATTAGCGTTCATTAGCGGTTAGTATAAAATTAAAGGTTGGAGTTAAAATATGCATTTCAAAGAAAAGTTCCTCTACCATATCTGGGATGCTCAGCATATAGTAGATAAATTGAAGACAATTTCCGGGAAAGAAATAAAGATAATGTTCCAGGGAAGATGGAATACAGATGCCGGAGCAGATTTCAAAGATGCGATCATAGAAATCGATGGCGATGTAAAACGCGGTGATGTGGAAATCCACCTGAAAAGTTATGACTGGACTTCTCATAATCATAATGAGGACAGCAATTTCAATACCGTTACCTTGCATGTAGTTTATGAACATAATGGGCAATACACTCACACCATCAGTGAAAGTGGAGAAAAAATAGAGATACTGGAAATTAAAGATAAACTGAATAAAGATATTTCCAAGCTGCTAAAACAATACGCCGAAAAACCATTTAAAGGCAAGGAAAGATCATGTAAATTATTTAAGAATACAGATATCGTTTCGATGGAGAAAATGCTTCTGAAATTCGGGCTGGAAAGGTTTGAGAAAAAGATCAAAAGATTTACAGCAGAACATTATTTTGCCGATTTCGACCAGCTTTTGCTGCAGGGACTTTTTGAAGCTCTCGGTTACAGTAAGAACAAATACCAGATGCTGCAGCTTGCTCTCCGATTTCCTTTTTCCAAACTGAAAGAATTTTACCGAAATGGAATTACACATGATGAATTAATTGCAGTTTGGCTTTGCAGTACAGACCTGATCAATCATTTGCCTTCTACATTCCCGACCGAACTGAAAACCAAATGGCAGCAGATTTATCTGAAACAGGATTTCCAGAAAGAACCCATAGATGCAGGATGGAAACTTTTCCGCATCCGACCTGTCAATCATCCGGCTATCCGTCTTTTGCAGGTTTCGGAACTTATCTATAAAAGCCTGGATACTTCGCTTTTCAATGCGATTCTAAGGTTATTCTCTTTCAATGCAGATAAATTCAATTTAAAAGACTTCCGCAAGAATCTTTATGCTTTCTTTCAATCCTCTTTTGAATTCCTGCCGGAAAGATACACGCTCGGTAAAACCCGCATCGATACGATATTGGTAAATATTATCCTGCCGCATGTGGTAATATATGCGCGGGAAAAAGAATACATCGAACTGGAAAAAGCAATTATGCAGGTTTATCTGAAATATCCGGCACTTCCATCGAATTTCATTACTCAATATATGGAAAACTTCATGGATGATATACAGAAAAAGATCAGTAAGAAAAAAGCAATCTACCAGCAGGGACTTTTGAAACTATATTATGATAACTGCCGGCATCATGCATGTGAAGTATGTGAAAGGGAGACTGGGTGAGGGCGAGACAGGGCGATAGAGTGACAGAGTGACGGAAAGACTTGGTGAAGGGGAGAAAAATTAACTGGTTTCTCTTTACCTCGAAGAGGTT
>JAIORR010000170.1 GCA_021108055.1 Candidatus Cloacimonadota bacterium | reverse complement strand
TCCGTGAAGGTGGCAGAACTATTGGTGCCGGCGTTGTAAGCGAAATCTTTGAATAGGATAAAATATGAGAGAAATAATCACATTGGCTTGTGAAGAATGCAAAAACAGAAATTATTCTGTTACAAAGAACAGAAGAAAGCACCCAGAAAGAGTTGTTTTCAAAAAATTCTGTCCAAAATGCAGAAAACACACCGAGCATAAACAAACAAGATAAAAGCAATGCAGGCTTGTAGCTCAACTGGTAGAGCACTGGTCTCCAAAACCAGGGGTTGCGGGTTCAAGTCCTGCCGGGCCTGCCATAAATTAAAAGTGAGTTAAAAATGTTCAAAAAGATGATAATTTTTATTAAAAACGTAAGGATAGAGATGTCCCATGTGAGCTGGCCAACAAAAGATGATCTGAAAGAAGGAACAACGGTCGTTATACTGATGTCTGCTATTGTTGCTATTTTCCTGTCGATAGTTGACGCAGGATTTGGTTTAATTATAAAAAAATTACTGATTAATGGTTAATGAAATGAAATGGTACGTCGTTCACACTTATGCATCTCATGAATTTAAGATCAAAGAAGCGATTTTAAAGGAGAAAGAAAGACTGAGCCTTGGGAATAAGATCGGTCAAATACTGATCCCTACTCAGAAGACATTTTACATTCGAGATGGTAAAAAAATTGAACGCGAAAAGAAGTTATTTAATAGTTATGTTATTCTGGAAGCAGATCTGACACCTGAGGTTTATTCTTTTATTATTGGACTTCCTGGAGTTACTCACTTTCTGGGAAGCGGGAAAAAAGCACAACCTCTATCTGAAAACGAGGTTAACAAACTACTTGGAATATCTGATCGGGAAAATGCAGAAACAGAGAATTTTAATTTTATCTCTGGTGATATGGTAAAAATAACTTCAGGACCTTTTACGGATTTTGATGGTGTTATTGAAAAAATCAGTGATGATAAACAAAAGTTGACCATAAAAGTAACCGTATTTGGCAGAGTAACACCCGTTGAAGTTGGAAGTGACCAAGTAGATATAATATAAATAGAGGAAAAAATGGCAAAACCAAAAGATGTAGAACATGTTGTAAAACTTCAATTACCTGCAGGTCAGGCAACTCCTGCCCCACCGGTTGGTCCGGCTTTAGGTCAGGCGGGTGTGAATATTGGTGAATTTTGCAAAGCATTTAATGATAAAACAAAAGATTCTCCGGGAATGATATTCCCTGTTGTGATTTATGTTAAAAAAAACAAATCATATACTTTTGAGATTAAAACTCCTCCGGCTGCTGTTTTGATCAAAAAAGAAGCGGGTCTTGCAAAAGGCTCCGGCGAACCCAACCGCGAAAAAGTAGGAACAATCTCTAAGAAGGCGATCAGGAAGATTGCCGAAATAAAGATGGAAGATCTTAACGCATATAACATTGAGGCTGCTATGCGTATGATAGAAGGCACTGCAAGAAATATGGGAGTTGTGGTAGAAAAATAATTATTCTATCAACTTTATATTGAAAGCAGGAGATTATCAAAAAGGAGTGTAAATGGGTAGTAAGAGATACCAAAAAGCTCATGAGATGATCGACAAAGAAAAAAAATATGAACTTGATGAAGCTATTAAACTTTTAAAAGGATTTCCTATTACAAAGTTTGATGAAACCATCGAAATCCATATGAACCTCGGTGTCGATCCTCGGAAAGCAGATCAACAAATCAGGAACTCTTTAGTACTTCCCCATGGAAGTGGAAAGTCAGTTAAAGTACTCGTCTTTGCCGAAGGTGATAAAGCTGACGAAGCTAAAGAGGCAGGTGCCGATTATGTAGGAGTAGATGAATTCGTCGAAAAGATCAATTCAGGTTGGATGGATTTTGATGTCGTTATTTCAACTCCGAATTTAATGGGCAAAATTGGACGATTGGGGCGCGTCCTCGGTCCACGAGGTCTTATGCCAAACCCAAAAATCGGAACTGTTACGATGGACATCAAAAAAGCAGTTGAAGAATCAAAAGGCGGAAAAATTACATATCGTGTTGATAAATTTTCCAATCTACACATTATTGGTGGAAAGATGAGCTTTGATGAAAAAAAGATCAAAGAAAATCTTATTACCATTCTCGCTGCAATCATCAAAGAAAGGCCTGCTGCTTTAAAAGGCATTTTCATTAAAAGCATGTCTATCACCTCAACAATGGGTCCCAGCATAAAATTGGATGTAGCCAATGCTACATTAGAAGCAAAGAAGTAGGAGCTGGATATGCCACAACCTTACAAAATCGAAGAAGTTAAAAAAATCAAAAAAAGGCTGGAAAACGCCAAATCAATTGTCTTGATCGACTACAAAGGTATTAATATCGAAGAAGTTGACGAACTTCGTAATAGAATGCGAAATGCAGGAGTAGATTACTTCATCTCCAAAAATACTTTTATTAAAATCGCATTAAATGAACTTGGCATTTCAGAATTAGATTCGCAACTTGTAGGTCCCACAGCTATAGCTGTTTCTATCAATGATGAAGTTGCTCCAGCCCGGGAATTAATGAAATTTAAAAAAGATCTGATGAATGATAAAGATTTTCCCGTTTTTAAAACAGGATTTATCACCGGCAATATTATGGATGTTCCAAATCTTGAACATCTTGCCGAACTTCCAAGTAAAGAAGTTCTGTTAGCAATGATCCTTCAGGGTTTCAACGCACCTATTTCAGGATTTGTCGGAGTTCTTCAGGGAATCTTAAGAAAATTTGTTTATACAATTGATGCAGTTGCAAAAAAACAAGAAGAAAAAAAATAAAAAAAATATCTGATGGAGGATAAAATGGCTGAAAAGAAACAGCAAGTTATTGATATCATTAAGGAAATGAGTGTTATTGAACTTTCAGAATTAGTGAAAGAATTAGAAGAATTATTTGGCGTTACCGCTACTGCGCCTGTTGCCGTAGCTGTTGCTGGTGGTGCTGCTACAACTGAAGCTGCCGAAGAAAAAACGGAATTCGATGTTATTCTAACCGGTATTGGTGAAAAGAAGATCCAGACAATTAAAGTTGTTCGTGCAATTACGAAATTAGGATTAAAAGAAGCAAAAGACCTGGTGGATGGTGCTCCTAATCCAGTTGTTCAAGGTGTTTCAAAAGAAGAAGCTGAATCTGTTAAAAAGCAGATTGAAGAAGCTGGAGCAACCGTAGAGATCAAATAATTTGTTCCATTTTGACGGAAGTGAGCAGAACCGTGCTCACTTCCGTCCCGTTATTTATAAATAAATTTATAAATAAGTTAATTTTGAAACAGAATATCATATTTTCTTATTTAAAAAGGAGTAGAAATCTTTGAAAATAAAAAGTTATTCCCGTATAAGAAAAAAAGCTGAAGAATCCGGTCTTCCTTTTATAAAGGTTCCAAATCTTTTATCTATGCAAATCGATTCTTATAATGCATTCTTACAGAACGATGTTCATCCCCAGAAAAGAGAACACAAAGGACTGCAAAATGTTCTTACTTCGATTTTTCCTTTGGAAGATCAAAAAGGAATATATTACCTTGAATTTATAGATTATACTGTATTAAAAGAAAAATATTCCACCGATGAATGTATCGAACGTAATCTTTCATATCAGGTTCCGGTAAAATCCAGAATGAGATTGACTATCTATGATGAAGAGCTATTAAAAGAAACTGGTGAAAAAAAGGTTAAAAGTACAATAGAACAGGATGTTTTCCTTGGAGAAATCCCACTGATAACCAGACAGGGAACCTTTATCGTTAATGGTGCAGAACGTGTAATAATAAGCCAACTGCATAGATCACCCGGAATTTTTTATTCCGAGACAAAACATCCAAGCGGAAAAAAACTTTATTCAGCAAAATTAATACCGTATAACGGTTCCTGGCTGGAATTCAATATGGATAGCTATGATGCCATGTTCGTGCTTATCGACAAAAGAAGAAAACTTCCCGTAACAGTGCTTTTACGTTCTATTGGACTTTCCACAAATGAAGACTTGAGAAACTATTTCTATAAAAAAGAAGAAATAACTGTGGGAAAATCATCAGGTAGATTTTTGTTCAGCGATGTTATAGATAAAGAAACTGGAGAGATCATCTACGAAGGTGCTACTGAGATTGGTGAAGAAGAAATCGAAAAAATGCTCGAAGGCGGAATTAAAAAGATCATGGTCATCGACACAGAATCTGAAATCACCAGAAAGATCCTTGAACAGACAATAGCTAAAGATCAAACAACGAACCAGGAAGAAGCAGTAAAAAAAATATATACTCTCATCCGACCCGGCGAAGAACCTTCCTACGAGATCGCCCTCGACCTCTTTAAAAGAATGTTCTTCAATGAACGACGATATAATCTTGGAAAAGTCGGGCGTTATAAATTAAATTCAAGATTAGGCTTAAATGTTGATCCTTCTATTCAAATCTTAACAAATGAAGATCTGATAGCCATTATTGATACTTTAATAAAAGTGTATAGAGATGAAGATCAAATCGATGATATCGACCACCTTGCAAACAGAAGAGTGAGAACTGTTGGTGAATTGCTGTGTGAACAATATAATATTGGATTATCACGCGTTGCCAGAACTGCAGTTGAAAGAATGACCATCGCAAATTCCGATGAGGTTACTATTCATGATCTGATAAATAGCAACGCACTAATAGCCGTTGTGCAGTCATTCTTCTTAACAGGACAGCTTTCCCAATTTATGGAACAGACAAATCCTCTGACCGCAATAACTCATAAAAGAAAATTATCCGCCCTGGGACCCGGTGGTCTAACCAGAGAAAGAGCCGGTTTCGAAGTTCGTGATGTTCACTATTCCCATTACGGTAGAATTTGCCCTATAGAAACACCGGAAGGTCCAAACATCGGGCTGCAATCTTCCCCTGCAATGTATGCTGTAATAAATGAACTCGGTTTTCTGGAAAGTCCTTACATTAAGGTAGAGAATGGTAAGATAACAAATACGATCAAGTATATGGATTCTTTTCGCGAAGAGAACAGCATTATTGCTCAAGCAAATATCAATTATGATAAAGATTTTAATATCTTAGATAAACTTGTATTTGCTCGTTATCAAGGTGAATTCATGCAGGTCAAAGCAGAAGATGTTCAATACATGGATGTATCTTCACAGCAGATAGTTTCCATCTCTGCTTCAATTATTCCATTCTTAGAACACGACGATGCAAATAGAGCTTTGATGGGTTCGAACATGCAGCGTCAGGCTGTTCCGCTTATCAACCCGGAAGTTCCTATTATCGGTACGGGCATGGAAAAACTAATTGCAAGAGATAGTGGTATAGTCGCTACTGCACCTTTTAATGGAACTGTTATCAAAGTGACAAGCAATTATATTGATATAAAACAAGACAATCCTGATGATAATATTTTAGATCTTGAAACTCGGAATAGAATCTACTTAAAGAAGTTTGAACGCTCAAACCAGGATACTTCCATTAACCAGAGACCCATAGTAAAAAAGGGTGATAAGGTAAAAAAAGGAGATATTCTTTCTGATGGACCGGCAATTTCGGAAAGCAGACTTGCATTAGGAAGAAATATGCTGGTCGCATTTATGCCATGGTATGGTTATAATTACGAAGATGCTATTATTGTAAGTGAAAAAGTAGCCCGTGAAGATGCCTTGACTTCAGTTTATATAGAAAAACATGAAGTTCTTGTAAGGAATATGAAAAACGGTAAGGAAGAATTGGCTTATGATATTCCTAACGTTCCGATAAAATCTTTAAGAAATCTTGATAAAACAGGTATCATAAGGGTTGGCTCCGTAGTAAAAGCAGGCGATATAATTGTTGGAAAAATAACTCCAAAGAACGTTGATATAGATCCTTCTCCGGAAGAGAATCTGATGAGAGCTCTTTTCGGTGATAGAGCAGGAGATTTCACTAATAGTTCACTGAAAGCAAAACCTGGAATGGAAGGTGTTGTTATTGACGTAAAAGTATTTTCGCGGCTGGAAGATATAAATGAATTTCAAGAACAGGAAAGCAAACAGGATTCCTTGAACAAGATAAAACAGGAACGAAATGAAAGAAAAAAACGAATTGATGAATTCCTGAAAAACAAACTGGAAAAAATTCTTGAAGGTGAAGTTGCAAAGAACATTGTAGATTCGAAGACGAACATGTTTTTTATTCCTTCGGGTAAAAAAATTACAAAGAATTATCTGAAAAAAATAAACTTCAGACGCTTGAATCGGGATTATGACCTTATCGAAAATGCAGAAAAGAACCATGAAATCTACAAAGAGATCATATTGAAAGCTACTACGGCAGAAGAAGAAAGCACAAATATTTACAAAAAAGCCTATGACCGCCTGAAACATGGAGATGAACTTCCATACGGCGTTAGAAAAATGGTTAAAGTCTTCATAGCAAAAAAACGTAAGATAGCCGTTGGAGATAAAATGGCAGGACGCCATGGGAATAAAGGTGTTATCTCCAGAATAAGCCCTATCGAAGATATGCCTTTCATGAAAGATGGATCCCCTATCGATATTATTCTAAATCCTCTTGGTGTTCCTTCTCGTATGAATATTGGACAAATAATGGAAACACATCTCGGAATGGCAGCTAAGATACTGGGAATGAATATCGAAACACCTGTTTTTGACGGCGCATCTCTGGACGATATTGCTTCCGAAATGAAAAAAGCAAAGCTACCTCTCGATGGGAAACAAGTCCTGTTCGATGGTAAAACCGGAGAACAATTCAAAGAAAGAGTTACTGTAGGAATCATGTATATGCTCAAACTTAATCACCTTGTTGCAGATAAAATGCATTCTCGTTCCACAGGTCCTTATTCTCTGATCACACAACAACCTCTGGGTGGAAAAGCACAGCATGGCGGTCAGAGACTGGGTGAAATGGAAGTATGGGCATTGGAAGCATACGGAGCTTCCCGGCTTCTTGAAGAAATGCTTACTATTAAAAGCGATGATGTAGATGGTAGAACAAACGCATTTAAAGCTATTACAAGTGGTCAGAATCCTCCAAAACCAGGCATCCCTGAATCATTTAATGTGCTTGTGAGTGAACTGAAATCACTTTGTTTTGATATTGAATTTCTTGTTGATAAGAAATCTTAATGGAGGTCATTAAGTGATAAGAGAAATTAAACGAGATAAAAGAATAGAAAACTACGATAAAGTTAAAATTAAAATCGCCTCACCCGATGCGATCAGAGAATGGAGCTATGGTGAAGTCATTAAACCCGACACACTTAACTACCGAACCCTGAAACCGGAAAAAGGCGGGTTGTTCTGTGAAAGAATTTTCGGCCCGGAAAAAGACTATGAATGCAGTTGCGGAAAATATAAGAAAAAAAGATTTCAAAACACGGTTTGCGACCGTTGCGGAGTAGAAATAACTACATCTCGTGTACGCCGTTCCCGTATGGGACATATAGAACTGGCAGTACCCATTGCTCATATCTGGTTCGTGAAAAGTCTTCCAAGTGTAATCGGAACGCTGCTCGATATGGCTATCAATAAACTCGAACGAGTTCTATATTATGAATCTTATGTTATATTGAATCCAAGTGATAGCGACTACGAAAAGAATGACCTTATCGATGTTGATGAATATTATGAAATCCGAGATAGAGTTCAGGGTGATTTCAAAGCTCTGATGGGAGCAGAAGCAATAAAGATATTGCTCGCAGAATTGAATCTTGAAGATGAAGCTATGAACCTGCGAACTATCATCAAAATGGAAACTTCTGTTCAAAAGAAACAAAAAGCTATCAAAAGGCTTAAGATCATTGATGCTTTCAGAAAATCCGGAAACAATCCTGAATGGCTTATTCTGGAAGTCCTGCCGGTTCTACCTCCAACCCTTAGACCTCTCGTTCAACTTGAAGGCGGCAGATTTGCTACTGCAGATTTTAATGAATTATATAGAAGAGTGATCACTCGTAACAACAGGCTTCGTGGACTTCTGGATATAAATGCACCTGAAGTGATTCTGAGAAATGAAAAAAGAATGTTGCAGGAAGCTGTAGATGCTCTCATAGATAATTCCCGAAAATCCAGACCTGTAAAAGGTAGGGGAAATAGACCCCTGAAAGCTCTGGCCGATCAATTAAAGGGAAAGACAGGAAGATTCCGCCAAAATTTACTGGGTAAACGTGTAGATTATTCCGGTCGTTCAGTTATTACTGTAGGACCAGATCTGAAACTTCATCAATGCGGCTTACCAAAAGAAATGGCAATTGAACTTTTCAAACCTTTTATCATTGAAAGATTGGAAAAACTGGGTGAAGTAGAGAAAGCAAAAACAGCGAAGAAGTTGATCGAAAAGCAGCGACCGGAAATCTGGAAAATTCTGGAAGATGTTATCAAAGACTATCCGGTGCTATTAAATAGAGCTCCTACACTACACAAACATGGTATCCAGGCTTTCATGCCTGTTCTTACGGAAGGGAAGGCTATAGAAATCCATCCTTTGGTCTGCATCCCATATAATGCCGACTTCGATGGTGACACGATGTCAGTTCATGTACCATTATCTCATGAGGCTCAAATGGAAGCACGGGTTTTAATGCTGTCTTCCAGAAACCTGCTTTTGCCTGCAAGTGGTAAAATGGCAATGGCTACAAACCAGGATATCGTTTTAGGAAATTATTACATCACTACTACTAAAGAAAAAGAGCCGAAAAATAAAAAGAATTTTAGATATTTCAGTTCTGCTGATGAGTTATTGCTTGCTTTTGAACGAGATGAATTTGCCAGTGATAAAAAAAATAAACTCGATCTCCATTCTTGGATCAAAATTCTTATTGATGGTAAAATAATCACAACTACAATTGGCAGAGTTATCTTCAATCAAATACTGCCAAAAGAACTGCCGTTCAAGAATTCCACTTTTACAAAAGGAAAATTGAACGATCTGGCAATGGAATGTTTTGAAACAGTTGGTCAGAGCAGAACTGCGGTTTTTCTGGACGATATAAAAGAACTTGGTTTTAAATATTCTACAAAAGCCGGCATCACATTCAGTGCCAGCGATGTAATTTCACCAAAAGAGAAAAGTAAAATTATCTCAAAAACAGAAAAGGAAGTTCAAAAAATAATCGATAGTTATATGAACGGAGAGATCACGGAAACAGAAAGATATAACCGTGTTATTGATAAATGGAAAATTACAACCGAGGATGTAACAGATGTTCTGATGAAAGAACTCGAAATGGATCAGAATGGCTTTAATCCTATTCATATGATGTATATCTCTGGTGCAAGAGGTGGAAAAGACCAGATAAAACAACTTGGAGCAATGCGAGGGCTTATGGATAAACCATCAAGAAGTTTATCGGAAGGACTGGCAGAAGTCATCGAAACTCCTATTAAATCTAATTTTAAGGAAGGCTTGACCGTTCTGGAATATTTCATTTCGACTCACGGTGCTCGAAAAGGGCTTGCTGATACAGCTCTGAAGACAGCAGATGCCGGGTATTTGACCAGAAGACTTGTTGATGTTGCTCAAAATGCTGTTATCATTAAAGAAGACTGCGGTACAATTGAAGGCATCGAGGTTTCCGCACTTAAAGAAGGTTTGGAAATAGTTGAATCATTATCGGAAAGAATAAAAGGTCGAATCACAGCAGAAGATATTATCGATCCGGTAACTGGAAAAACTATCGTTACAGCTAATTCTGAAATTACAAATGAAATGGCAATGACTATACAAAACCATGGGATAAACAGCGTTAGGATACGATCTGTGCTCACCTGTGAGGTTGAAAAAGGAATATGTGCAAAATGCTATGGAAGAAATCTGGGTACGAACAAACCTGTTACTATCGGGGAACCTGTAGGAATCATTGCTGCTCAAAGTATCGGAGAACCGGGAACCCAATTGACATTGCGTACATTCCATATCGGTGGAACAGCAAGTACTGATGTCGATCTGGCTGAAGTAGTTGCAACCTCTGATGGTATAATCGACTTTAAAAAAATGAACACTGTACAAAATCGCTCAAATGAATTGGTATCAATCAGCCATCTCGGACATATAAGAATTATTGATGAAAAAGACGGCTCGGAATTGGAAAACTATAAAGTTGAATATGCTTCAACAATTTATATAAAAAATAAGCAGAAGGTAGTAAAAAATACAAAATTATTTAGTTGGGATCATTACAATAACCCACTTATTGCTACTGCAAAAGGAAAATTGAAGTTTGAACATTTCATAAAAGACGTAACCTACAAAGAAGAATTCAATGAATTAACCGGCTCAAAAGAAATCACGATCATTGAATCGAAAGATCGAAAAGTCCAAGCTCAATTCAAGATAATAACAGAAACCAAAAAAGAAATACTTGTTCCAATTCCTACAGGATTAAATGTTGAGATCAAAGATGGAGTATATGTTCACCCCGGCGATGTATTAGGAAAATCTTCCCGCATAACTGTAAAACAAAGCGATATTACCGGCGGACTTCCGAGAGTTCAAGACCTTTTCGAGGCAAGAATACCGAAAGAAAAAGCTATCCTTTCTGAAATTGCAGGAAATGTTTCGATTGGTGATCTTACGAAATCCGGACGTGTGATAAATGTAACTGCTGAAGATGGAACAGAGAAAAAATACATCATTCCACAGGGAAAAAGAATCATTGTTCATCAAGGCGATACGGTAGATAATGGTGATGCTTTATCCGGAGGACCACTCGATCCACACGACATCCTCAAAGCAAAGGGAATCAAAGCTGCACAAAAACTCATCGTAAATGAAATCCAGGAAGTCTATAGAAAACAGGGTGTTAAGATCGATGATAAACATATTGGCGTCATTATCAGACAGATGTTTAAAAAATTAAAAATAATGAATCCGGGACATTCAATGTTCCTTGAAGGAGAAATTGTAGATAGAAATCAGGTGATGAAAGAAAACAAACGCATCGAAGAAGAGGGTGGCGAAGGTGCCACTTTTGAGCAACTTCTTCTCGGTATCACTAAATCTTCATTATTAACCGATAGTTGGCTTTCTGCAGCATCATTCCAAGAGACCACAAAAATTCTTACGCAATCTGCTATCGAAGGAAAGATCGATAATCTTGAAGGTCTTAAGGAAAGCATAATTATCGGGCATAAAATTCCGATTGGAACCGGAACAAAATTTTATAATGATGAAATTATTAATGCTATCAACGAAGGTAAAGCTATTAGTGATATAATACAAGAGTTCGCTCATTCATCAAAAAAAGAAGAACTTGAAGATATCCTTGATTTCTAAAAAAAATAAACGGAGGAAAAAGTGCCTACAATTAATCAATTGATTAGAAAAGGTAGAAAAAAGATCGTTAAAAAGAAAAAGAACAGAGCTCTATCTTCGTGTCCGCAAAGAAGAGGGGTGTGTACAAGAGTTTATACAACAACACCCAAAAAGCCTAATTCCGCTCTCAGGAAAGTGGCAAGGGTCCGTCTAACTAACGGATTTGAGGTTACGGTTTATATCCCGGGAGAAGGTCACAATCTCCAAGAACACAGCATTGTACTTGTTCGTGGTGGAAGAGTTAAAGATTTGCCGGGTGTAAGATACCATATTATTCGTGGTGCTCTTGATACGGCAGGTGTAGAAAATCGTATTCAATCCCGTTCAAAATATGGGACAAAAAAACCAAAAAGGTAGGAGTATATAAATGGCAAGAAGACGAAAAATTCTGGATAGAGAGATCTTACCTGACCCGAAATTTAATAGTGTAATCCTTAGCAAGTTTATCAATACTATTATGAAGAAAGGGAAAAAAAGTTTAGCTGAAAACATAGTATATGATGCTATGGATATTCTGGAAAAAAAGACAAAGAAACCTTCTATTGAAGTTTTTACTCAGGCTATTGAAAATGTGAGACCTCTTATTAAAGTTGTTTCACGTCGTATTGGAGGATCAAATTATCAGGTACCTACAGAAGTTACTCCAAAAAATGCCCAGGCACTTTCTTTTAGATGGATCATCAGTTTTTCCAGAGCTCGCTCAGAAAAAACTATGGTCGAACGTCTCGCAGGTGAACTGCTTGCTGCATATAAAAAGGAAGGAGCAAGCATAAAGAAGCGTGAGGACGTGCATAAAATGGCGGAGGCAAATAAAGCCTTTGCTCACTTCAGAGTATAAAATATCACCATTATGCCAAATGAAACCGACCTGTCTGCAATACGTAATATTGGCATAACTGCACATATCGATGCCGGTAAGACAACTACTTCCGAAAGGATGTTGTTCTATACCGGCATTATTCATAGAATGGGTGAGGTACATGATGGAAACGCCGTTATGGACTGGATGGCACAGGAAAAAGAACGTGGAATTACTATTACTTCGGCTGTTACCACCTGTTTCTGGAAAAAGAAACAGATAAACATAATAGATACACCCGGTCATGTAGATTTTACTGCAGAAGTAGAACGCTCCCTGAGAATACTTGATGGAGCTATCGGTATATTCTGTGCAGTAGGTGGAGTAGAACCACAATCCGAAACAGTCTGGCATCAGGCAGACAGATACAAAATACCACGAATAGCATTCATTAATAAAATGGATCGAGTGGGTGCGGATTTCGATCATGTTGTAGAAATGATACAAGATCGACTAACGCAAAATGCTGCTCCCATTCAAATTCCGATAAGCTGTGAAGACAAATTCAGTGGAATTATCGATCTTATATCGATGAAAGCCTGTTATTTTGAGTCCGAAACAATGGGAATTAATTACCATTATGAAAAGATTCCCAAAGAACAATTGGAAAGAGCAAAGGAATATAGAGCACACCTTCTGGAAAGTATCTCTGAATACGACGACACCCTGATGGAAAAATATCTCGAAGAAAAAGAGATACCACCGGATGAGATCATATCCGTAGTAAGAAAAGCAGTTATTCATCACCAGTTTATTCCTGTTCTATGTGGCTCATCTCTCAAGAATACTGGTGTTCAACTTCTTCTGGATGCCATAATCAATTATTTACCTTCTCCTCTGGATACTCCTCCGGTGATCGCTATCAATAAAAAATCAGAAGAGATAAAAGAGATATTCCCGGAAATTAAAGATACTTTTTCTGCTCTTGCCTTCAAAGTACAAATAGATAAGTATGTCGGAAAACTTATTTATATCAGGGTGTATTCCGGTTCTGTGAAAAGAAGTTCAACTATCATAAATCAGACAAATAATAAGAAGGAAAGGATTTCCCGAATATTGCAGATGCATTCCAATAAGAAAAAAGATATTGCCGAATTAAAAGCCGGAGATATTGCTGCCATTGTTGGACCTAAATTTGTTAGAACAGGTGATACAATCACTTCTTTCGATAATAATATTCTTCTTTCTGATATCTCATTCCCGGATTCTGTTATCTCCATCGCTATAGAACCTAAAACAAAAGCCGATCAGGAAACATTGAGTGATGCACTTAAAAAATTAGAAGAAGAAGATCCGACTTTTATTGTAAGTCAAAATAAAGATACAGGACAAACACTTATTTCCGGAATGGGTGAACTTCACCTCGAAATTATTGTTGATCGCTTAAAAAGAGAATTTAACGTTCATGCAAATGTTGGAAATCCACACGTGGCATATAGAGAAACGATCGAAAATACGGTTACTGAGAATGGTGAATTTATTCGTGAACTTGGTGGGAAAGGTCATTTTGCTGTTGTTAAAGTAAAGTTATCTCCTATCAAATTTGAAGACCTTCCAATAGGAAAGAAAAATATCTTTGTTAATTCTATCCCATCCGAAATCATCCCAAAAGAATTTTGCTCTGCAATCGAAGAGAGCGCATTGAATGCCTGTTTGGATGGTCCTCTGATGAGTTCTCCAGTCGAACGTGTAAAGATCGAACTTATCGGAGGTAAATTTAACGAAGTCGATTCTGCTGAAACCGATTTTAATATTGCCGCTTCAATTGCTGTGAGTAACGCTCTCCGAAAAGCAAGGGCCGTCATTATGGAACCTATTATGCTCGTGACCGTGATCACACCGGAAGATTTTATGGGTGAAATAATCGGAGATATAAATTCCAAACGTGGAAAGATCGAAATAATAAGATCAAATCAAAAAAAACAGGAGATCGCTGCAAAAATTCCAATGAGTGAATTATTCGGTTATGCTACCAGTTTACGATCTGTTTCCCAGGGAAGAGCTGTTTACACTATGGAATTCTTCAGACATGAAAAACTACCCGCAAATATTCAGGAAAAGATCCTGAAAAAAATTCGTGGATATTAACATTCAATTTGCCTTAATAAAAAAACCTTCAAAGTTTAAACAGAATTTTGAAGGTTTTTTGGATTTTAAGGATAATTATCTTGAAAAATAGAAAAAATTCAGAAATCATTAATTGGGCTGCTGATCTGCTGTCCAGTAAAGATATTGAAAACCCCAGATTTGATTCCGAATACATTATCTCTCATGTGCTGGGAATGAGCAGACTGGAATTGAATCTTCACCAGGAGGATAACGTAACTGAAAATAATTTTGCTTTAATACAAAGTATGGTTTCACGACGAGGAAAACATGAGCCATTGCAATACATTTTAAGTGAAACG
Organism: Candidatus Cloacimonadota bacterium; assembly: GCA_021108055.1. Lineage (GTDB taxonomy): Bacteria > Cloacimonadota > Cloacimonadia > Cloacimonadales > TCS61 > JACNIV01. The sequence continues at coordinate 10,264 of JAIORR010000170.1, read as the reverse complement.
GAATTCTACGGATGTAAAATAAAAGTGACCGAGAATGTATTGATTCCCCGCCCTGAAACTGAATTGCTGGTAGAAAAGATCATCATAGAAAATCCCTGCGTTAAAACGATCCTTGAAATCGGAACAGGTTCGGGTGCAATTGCCATTGCACTGGCAAAAGGATTAAAATCTCCTGAAATAACAGCAACAGATATTTCTGAAGATGCCATCAAAGTTGCCGAAATAAATGCTCTGGAAAACAATGCTGATATTATTTTTATAGTTTCTGATATTTTTGAGAATGTAAAAGGAAAATTTGATCTGATAGTATCTAACCCTCCCTACATTTCGGATGATGAATATAAAAAACTTGCTCGTGAAATCAGGGAATTTGAGCCGCGGGATGCTTTGCTGGCAAAAGATAATGGATTATATTTCTATAAAAAAATTCTGGAAAAGGCAAAAGAATATTTGACGGATAAAGGTAAAATATATTTTGAAATTAGTTATAATCTTGCAGGAAAGATTAAAAAATTTGCTAATGATAACGGTTATAAAAAAATAGAAGTCTTCAAAGACTTGAACGGATTTGACAGAATGATGAGGATTGAGTGATATTTCTCCTTCATAGGAAAAAAGAGGTTTTATGGATAAGTTTGTAATTAATGGTAGAAAGAAACTTCATGGTGAAGTGGAGGTCAGTGGAGCAAAGAATGCTACTCTGCCTATAATGGCAGCAACGCTTCTGGCAAAAGGCAGATCGATTCTGCGAAATGTTCCGTATCTGAATGATATTAAGATGATGGCTCATTTGCTTCGAGTTGTCGGTGCACGTGTAGATTTTCATGATAACGTTCTGGAAATAGATACAACAAATGCTAATTATTTTGAAGCTCCTTATGAACTCGTAAATAAAATGCGTGCATCTATTTATGTGATGGGTCCGCTTCTCGCCAGATTCGGACAGACAAAAGTTTCATTCCCCGGCGGTTGTGCAATAGGTACTCGTCCGGTAGATCTGCACCTGGAAGCTATGGAAGCATTGGGAGCTAAGATCGAGATCGATCATGGTTATATAAATGCAAATTGTAAAGAGATGAAGGGCAATAAAATCCATTTTAGTAAGGTGAGCGTGGGTGCTACCGCAAATGCCATAATGGCTGCTGTTCTGGCAACAGGTGAAACGAATATTTATAATGCTGCTGTCGAACCGGAAATTGGTAGTCTGATCGATTTTCTGAACCTGATGGGTGCCAGAATCGAAGGAAAAGATACTTCTCATCCGATAATTACAGGTGTTTCTGAACTCAAACCTGCCGATATGGAAATGATGCCCGATCGGATAGAAGCAGGAACTTTCCTTATTGCCGGAGCTATCACAAAAAGCGAGATAACAGTTTCCAATTGCATTCCGGAACATATACAAGCTCTTATTGACAAAATGGAAGATGCCGGATGCTTATTCGAAATACTGGGAGATTGTATAAGAATATTTCCTTCAACAACCATAAAACCTGTAAACATCGTTACGCAGCCCTATCCGGATTTTCCAACTGACCTGCAGGCTCAATTCCTTACTTTAATGTCTCTGGCAGATGGACAATGCCTGATGGAAGACACGATTTTCCCGGATAGGTTCATGCACGTAGCAGAGCTGAACAGACTAAATGCAAATATCTCGATGAGAGGAAACGTAGCTACCATCAACGGTGTGGAATATTTGAGTAGTACCGATGTTATGGCTACGGATCTGCGTGCAAGTGCAGCACTGGTCCTTGCCGGTCTGGCTGCTCAAGGGAAAACCACGATTTCCCGTATCTATCATATCGACCGTGGATATGATAAAATTGAACAGAAACTTTCCGGGCTTGGTGCCGATATAGAAAGAATAAGTGGATAAACATTCGAAGCGATTGATATACTTAACGTTGACTCGCTGAATAAGGAATAAATGAAAATTGCCGTTGCTATGAGCGGAGGAGTGGATAGTTCCGCTGCTGCTGTCATTCTCTTGAAAGAAGGTCATGAAGTTATTGGCGTCACAATGCGCCACTATAATTATGCTGACTGCGGATTTTCTAAAGATGAAGGCATAGAAGCTGATATAAAAGATGCTGCAAAAGTATGTGAAAAACTTGGAATTCTCCACCATGTAATTGATACATCAAAAGAATTCAAAAAGATAATAGAAGATAATTTTATTACCGAATATTCTAAAGGAAGAACGCCTAATCCCTGCACGCTTTGCAATCCAACGATAAAATGGGGTGTCTTTCTGAGAGAAATTTTAAAGTTTGGAGTGGAAAAGATCGCTACCGGGCATTACGTAAAATTGATCGAAGAAGATAAAGCTTTCCACATCTACAAAGCATCGGACGAAAACAAAGATCAATCCTATATGCTGTGGAGATTGAACCAGCGGCAATTATCAAAGACCCTGTTCCCGCTTGCAGATTATTCTAAATCAGATGCAAGAAAGATCGCAAAAATAATGAACCTGCCTGTTCACGACAAAGGAGAAAGTCAGGAAATCTGCTTTATCAAAGGTCATTACGAAGATTACCTGAAAAAATATCTTGAATTGAAACCGGGCAATATTACCCTGCCAAATGGAAATATCATCGGACGTCATCGTGGACTTCCACTCTACACGATCGGGCAACGCAAAGGAATAAATACTCCCTGGAAATGTCCGTTATATGTTATGAAACTTGATATAGAAAAGAATGAACTGATGGTTACGGAAAATCCTGATGATCTGTTGGCAGATGTTTTTTTTCTTGAAGATGTGAACTGGATATCAGGAGAAAAATCGGAAGATGTTTCCGGAATCTCGATCCGGATCCGCTATAATAGTAATCCTGCACCAATAAAAAATATCCGGGAAAAAGGAAAATTATTATTGATCGAATTAGAAAACAGTACACGTGCTATCACTGCCGGTCAATCCGGAGTCCTTTACAAAGATAACCAACTGCTTGGCGGCGGAGTAATATTATATAATAAAGGAAAATAGGTAATTAAATGAAAAGAAAAATCCACCTTATCGTAGGAGCCAGACCAAACTTTATGAAGATGGCTCCGCTTTACAAAGAGTTTGCAAAATTCCCAGAAGAATTTGACGTTAAACTGATCCACACCGGACAACACTACGACGAACGAATGAGCAAGTTCTTTTTCGACGATCTGCAAATGCCAAAACCGGATGAATACCTGGAAGTGGGAAGCGGAACACATGGAAAGCAGACTGCAAAGATAATGGAACGTTATGAAGAAGTTCTGTTAAAAAACAGACCCGACCTGGTTATCGTTGCCGGTGATGTAAACAGCACTGCTGCCTGTGCAATCGATGCTGTAAAACTGCATATTCCGGTTGCACATCTCGAAGCTGGTTTGCGTAGTTTTGCCCGATCTATGCCGGAAGAGATCAACCGCATTCTCACCGATGCTATCTCTGATTATCTGCTCACGCCTTCTCCTGATGGTGATGAAAATCTTCTATGTGAAGGTGTTCCTAAAAATAAGATATTTTTTGTGGGAAACATCATGATAGACTCTTTGATCCAATATCAGGAAAAAGCCAGACAATCTAAAATCCTGGAAAAATTGAAAATCGAGAATCACGATTATGCACTCATAACTCTACACCGCCCTTCCAATGTTGATAAAGAAAATGGACTTCTAACAATTCTAAATGCTTTTGAAGAAATCTCAAAATCGATAAAGCTGGTATTCCCTATTCATCCCCGCACGACTAAACAGATCACAGCTTACGGGTTGGAAGAAAAAGTGAAAAAAATGAAGAACCTGCTTCTCATTCCGCCTGTTGGTTATTACGATTTTCTTAAATTACAGATGAAAGCTAAATTCATTCTTACCGATTCCGGAGGCATTCAGGAAGAATCCACTTATTTTGGTGTTCCCTGCCTTACTTTAAGACCAAATACAGAAAGACCAATTACGATAACAGAAGGAACCAATAAACTTGTTAAATTGGAAACAGAACACATCATTGAAGAAGCTAAAAACATAATAAGCGGCAATACAAAAAAAGGCAAGATTCCCAAATATTGGGATGGTAAAACTGCTGAGCGGATCGTGAAGATATTTAGAGAAAAATAATTTGTATATAATTAAAATATAATTATATTGTCATTATAATGAAATTATCGTTTGTCTGGGATAGTAAGAAAGCAAGGCAGAATTTAAAAAAACATAAAATCTCTTTTGAAGAGGCACAAACAGCTTTTTACGATATTAATGCTCGAGTAATCTTCGATCCTGATCATTCTGAAGATGAAGATAGATTCATTCTTTTAGGAATTAGTTCATCATTAAAATTGCTTGTTGTATGTCATTGCTTTAGAGAAGAAGAAATGAAGATCAGGTTGATCTCAGCCCGAAAGGCAAACAGAAATGAGGAAAAAGAGTATAGGAGTATTTTATTATGAGAAAAGAATATGATTTTTCAAACTCGATAAAAAATCCGTACAGTAAATATCTTAAAAAACAAATTACTTTGCGTTTGGGTGTTGATGTTATTGACTATTTTAAAAAATTAGCCGAAGAAACCGGAATCCCTTATCAGAATCTTATTAACCTATTTCTTCAAGATTGTGCAAAATCTCATAAAAAACTTAAGTTGGATTTATAACATTCATTGGAAATTTTCTTAAAATATTGGGATGGTAAAACTGCTGAGCGGATCGTGAAGATAATTAGAGAAAAATAATAAAAGGAGTTCAAATGAAGAAAATTTCATTACTTATACTTCTGTTGATAACATCGATGTTATTTGCAGAATATGTTGGAAAAGAAGAAGCAATAAAAATGCTTCAAAAGGCAAAAGCAGAGGATTATCCTGAAAGCAATGAAATATATCTTTCCAATGAAATTGTTAATCTGGATGAATACTGCCTTGGATATGAGATTTCCGAATCTTATAGGAAAATCCTGACCGAAGGTGCTAAAAAAAACAACTCTGTGTTATTCTGGTATGATACAGATTATGGAGAGAAAGATGTTCTATCAATTGAACTTATCAAGAAAAGCGGTGAAATAATTTCTTTTGATCCAAACGAGATTTTGCAGGAAAAAGATAATAGCTTCATGGGCTGGAGTAATATTTACTCTGAGACATCTAAAGTCCTGACTGCTGATATTCCCAACATCGAAATTGGTGATATCGTTTACACGAAACAAAAAGATATTATCAAAAAAGCAAGAATGGAAAACAATTTTTTTAGTTCTTTTAACATTGAAACTTATTCAAAATATCTCAATGATTATCTGGAAATAAATATCCCCAAAAGCAAAAAAATGTTTATTCATGAAATTAACAAAAAGGATTTTCCCTATGATTTTTCCAGAGAAGAAAAAGATGGAAATATCATCTATAGCTGGACCACGCAAAATAACCCAAAAATAATTTACGAACCGAATATGGAAATGTTCAATTTATTTGCGTTTCATATAAAACTAACAACCGTAGAAAGCTGGGAAGAAATTTCCCGCTGGTATTACAACATTGTGAAACCTCACATGGAAGTGAATGATGCCATTAGAGAAAAGGTAGAAGAATTAACAAAAGATACAACCTCACGAAAAGAGAAAGCAGCAAAATTGTTTTATTGGGCTGCACATAATGTTCGCTATCTTGGTGTTGACAAAGAAAAAAACAGACCCGGATTTGAACCGCATGATGTAACTTACACATTTGAAACCAGGGGTGGAGTCTGCCGCGATAAAGCTGCATTATTAACTGCAATGCTGAGGGAAGCCGGAATTGGTTCTGATGTCATTTTAATCTCTTCCGGCTCCAGATTAAATCCTCAGGCTCCGATATTGTGGTTCAATCACGCCATTACTGTTGCTTATGATGAGGAAGGTAAACCTGAATTTATCTTCGATCCCACGGACGAAAATACAAAAGATTTTCTGCCCAAATATGAAGAAGACAACTCTTATTTAATTGCATCTGAAAAAGGTGATACACTGCGAACTACTCCAATTTCCAATCCGCTTAAAAACAACTCGACCGTAAATATCGATCTGAAAATCGATGAGAATTTTAATGCGACAGGAACAATTGAATATCTCTTTTCCGGGTTTTCCGATACCGTGATCAGATCGAGATTTTCAAGACTTAATAATTACGAATTCAAAAAAACAGTTTCAAAGTTTGTGAGCAGTTTACATCCAAATACTAAATTGATCCGTTTTGATTATGTTGATCCGGAAAATAAAGAAGAGAACATGAAGATCACTGCTGATATTGAAATTGAGAATTACATTTCAGCATTCGGGAATAAAATGTTCATTCCTTTTGAGCCTTCCCGTTTGAATCTCAATTCTTTTTATAACTATATGATGAATACTTTTGGATTAAGCGAAAGAAAATATGATTTTAAACTTATGGGCACATTCAGTTTTGATATCAATTATGAAATCGAGTTTATCCAGAATCTTGGAACACCATCTGTACCGGACTTGGAACTTCTCGATTTTGAAGGTTTTAAGACTACTTTCAAATCTGAACTTAAAGGAAATAGCATGAAATTTAATTATCATTTTGAAAACAATAAAATACATTTTAAAAAGGAACAATTCCAGGAAATAAAACAGAAACTGGCAAATTTAACTAAATATGAGAATCTTTATATTATTGCCAATATTGGAGGAGAAAATGATTAAGAAAATATTCGCTCTACTGCTAATTGTTTTTGCATTCAATTTATTTGCGGATAGAATAGATGATATCATCAAAGATGTTCCCGGAATCGAAGAATATCCCGATGCTTCCGCTCTGAATGTGCTAACCGAGATCGATATTATTGTGGCAGAAGATTTCAGCTTTCAAAGACATGTATTCTATGTTAAGAAGATGCTGAATTACAAAGGCAAGAAACGTTATTCTGATGTAAAAATAAGTTATAACGCAGATTTTGAAGAAATAGAATTGGGACATTGTTTTACGATCGATACGGAAGGAAACAGGATAGAAATTCCGGAAAATCAGATTTATGACATGAATGATACAGAATCGATCTTGTCTCCGGATTACATAAATTTCCGTGAAAAGATAATCAATTTCCCGCAGATCGAACCGGGGTATTTTGTAGTAGTAGATTACACTATTACCAACAAAAGACGTGAACCTGTTAATGGTGTTGAACATTTAAAAGAAACCAATCCCTATCTGAATAAGATCTTCACGATCACATTTCCCAGTAAATTTAAATTAAATTATCATTATGATAAAGATGTCGTTAATTTCACCAAGAAAAAAGAGGGGAAATATAATGTTTATTCGTGGAATGTAAAAAATACAGTTCTCTATAAAGAGGAAAATAATTCTCCATCTCTGCTGGTTTCCGGTACTCCCATTGTTTTCAGTTTTTATAAGAACTGGCATGAGTTAGCTGTAGAAAAATTATCAAAACTGAAAGATATTGAAACAGATGCTTCCATTACCAAACTGGCAAAAACGATCACAGAAAATTGCAAGAATGATGAATCTAAAGTCCTGGCAGTTTACAAATATCTGGCAGAAAATTTCAATGAGAAGAAATCATATACTTCGGAAATCGATTTTACACCGGAACCATTGACAGAAGTTTTTGAGAAAAAATTCGGTTCGGAAAAAGAACTCACAGCTCTATTTATCGCATTATTGAAATCTACAGGAATAGAAGATATTTATCCTGCTGTGATCCTCTCTAAAAATAATAGATTCTCTGAAATCCAGGAAAAATATGCTGTGAATAATTTCTTTGAAAGGATCTGTGTTTTCCGGAATAATGATCTTTATTGTCCCGGAAACAGTTATATGCCTTTTGCCTTCACAGGAAATAATGAAGCAAATATCCTGGTGGGAAATGATAAATATGAACTTATAAAATATAAAGCTGAAAATGCTGTCTGTGAAGAAAACACTTACAATTATCTGGTGAAAGAAAATTCTGCAAAAATCGAAGTTGAATCCGAATATTCCGAAAATATGAATCTTAAAAAAAGACAAATGTATCTGAATATGCCGGATGTTCAACGAAAGATATGGTTCAATCAATCTCTTGGAGAAAAATCTGCAAAACTCACTGATGGACCGAATTTCTTGAATTTTGATAAGATCGATGAAAATTTGAAAATGACCTATACTCTCGAATATAGCGATTTCCTGGTTGATCAGGAACCATATAAATATTTCAAATTACTCTCACCAAATTTCTATTTTGATGTTGCCCTCGATGAAAGAGACAACAATTATCAAATTTTCGATAAGATATTTATCCGGGAAAATTTTATCATCGATATCAGCGATCTATCTGATGGATCTGGCAAAATGGAACTTATGAACAATATAAAAAACAATATTAAAGAATTTGTGGTCAATGATATAACTGCCTATTTCAAAATGGATTCAAAAATAGAAAATGGGAAAATAGTCGTTAATAGAGAAGTTTATATTCCGGAATGCATTATTCCCAATATGAAATATCCGGAATTCAAGCAGTTTATTCTCTCAATACAAAACCCGATAAATAACATGGTCTTTTTGAAATGATGGATTCTTTTTCCCTACCTGTATGTTCCTAATTTTACGGTCATCCACCATGCTCAACCATTTTTCTGCACATATTAATACTTGATATTATACACACTTTTTGCAGATTAACCTGTGTTTATGAGGAGGTGAGAAATGATTGAAAAACATATCAGAATGAATATAACTCTACCTGAATCTGTTGCCCGGGAATTAACTCTTATTGCAGATGAGCTTAAAGATAAAAAGAGCAGGATAGTAGCAAAGGCACTGGAATTATATTTTGATGAGATTGACGGACAAATTGCTGAAAAAAGACTGAATGAATTTAACCAGGGAAAGACTGAACTTGTAGCAGCAGAAAAAGTCTGGAAAGAACTTGGTCTGTAATTATGTATCAAGTTAAGTTCCTGAAAAAAGCGGTAAGCGAACTGAAAGTTATCGACCCGATCTGGCAGAACAGGATCAAACCGCTCAAAGGAAAGTACAGTAAATTTTTAAGATTAAGAGTTGGAAATTATCGCATTATTTTTAAGAGAAAAGATATAGAGCTTATTATTTTAATTATTCGCACTGCACCCAGAAGTGAAAGTTATTAGTTTTTTAATTTGACAGAAGATAAGTGAATTTGTTTTCTATGTTCGATATATAGAATAAGTTAAAAAATAGGAAAAGTGAATTATGATCACAAAAGAAGATAGAAAAACAATACGGGAAATATTCAGGAAATAAATTATAAAGCTTTAGGCGGAAAAATTATGGTAAAAATAATCGATACAACTCCGGATAGCATCCACAAGTATGGAATGTGCGGATATAAAAACTTGAAGAATGAAGGATACAAACGCAAGATCGATTGGATTAAACAGCATTACAAAAAAGGAATGAAATACAAGATACTATTCTCGGAAGATGATGGAGCAATTGGTGGAATCGAATATCTTCCCGGAGAATTTGCCTGGCGATCTGTTGAAACAAAAGGATTTATGTTCATACATTGCATTTATATTTTGTCTCGTAAATACAAAGAACAAGGTTATGGCATAAATTTATTGAATGAATGCATAAAAGATGCAAAGATGCTGAACATGAATGGCGTTGCTGTGGTAACTCGCAAAGGTTCTTTTATGCAGGGAAATGAAATTTTTATCAAAACAGGTTTTGAAATAGTTGATAAAGCTGAACCTGATTTTGAATTGCTTGTAAAGAAATTTAATTCTGAAGTTCTCAATCCAAAATTCAAAGAATTTTCGGTAAATCTCCTGAAAAAATACAGTAATGGACTTTACATAATCACTTCCTCTCAGTGTCCGTATGCAATTAAAAGTGTAACAGACATAACCAAAATAGTAGAAGAAAAATACAAAATAAAAGTTAATATTATTGAATTACAAAACTACAAAGAAGCTCAAGACACACCTTGCGCATTCGGCATTTTCTGTATTATCCATAATGAAAAAGTAATAGCAGATCATCCAATAAGCAGCAGGAGATTCTGCAATATTATGGAGAAAAGATTAAATCTATAATTATCATCAATTTAACACCTGCCGAAGTGAGAAAAAATGACTGATGTAGAAAAAAGAAGCAAGGTAGCAATTAAAATAACCCTAAAATTCTACCCCAAACTCGGTTTCATCTTTATTATTCATTTTCAATGAAAATTTAAAGCCGTGATTTAGAAGTAGGTTTTTCCATAAAAAAAACCTCCCGGAAATCCGAGAGGTTTTATGATTTTATCTT
>JAIORR010000095.1 GCA_021108055.1 Candidatus Cloacimonadota bacterium | reverse complement strand
TCCCGGCTCAGAAGATTTTGATCTTATTACTCTTTATGGTGATAATTGTTCGGGAATAAATGCTCTGGAACAACTTGAAATGATGCCGTTCATGGCAAAATATCGCCAGGTTATTTTGAAGAACTTCGATAAAATGAAAAGCGACGATAAGAATCTGATCGCAGAATATTTAGAAAATCCTGTTCCCACTTCTATCCTGGTCTTAACTGCCGAGAAGCTCGATGGAAGGATCACTGCTAATAAAAAGATTTCCCGCAAGGCATTGAATATTACCTGCCAGCAGCCATACAATCAGGAAGATATTATCAGATGGCTCAGGAATGAACTCCGTCAGAAAGATATTAATATGAATAACGAAGCTATCAATCTTTTTGCTAACAGCATCGAGACGGATTATATGATAGCTTCCAATGAACTTGAAAAGCTGATCATCCTTACAAAAAATGCACGTGACATAACCCTGGATGATGTCATCGAATCGGTTGGGAAATCCAGAGCTAATACTATATTCGAGCTTCAAAATAATCTGGGCAGAAAAGATCTGAAAAAATCCCTATCCGTTCTGGAAAATATGTTTGCCAATGAAGACCCACCAAAGATAGCGGTCTTTATTGTTACAATGATCACCCGCTTTTTCTTTCAAATATGGAAAATTATTGCATTAAGAAAAAAAAATATTAGTGATTCTGAAATAACAGGTAGGCATCTAAACGATATTTATTACAAATATAGAAATAATTATCTGAGTTATGCAAATAATTATACCGATAAAAAATTAAAACATAATTTCTCATTACTGTTGCAGGCAGATATCGAACTTAAATCTTTGAATATAAAAGAAGAAATAATATTAGAAACTTTGATCTTTAACATTTGCAGGGACACAAGGTAATTCTTTGAATAATACATTTCGTTCCGGATTTGTTTCTATTGTTGGGAAACCAAATGTAGGTAAATCTACATTGATGAATAAACTGCTTGGAGAAAAAGTATCGATCATCTCGCCAAAACCGCAAACAACAAGACAGCAGGTAAAAGGCATTCTTACCGACGAAAACAAGCAGATCATCTTTCTGGATACTCCCGGTTTTGTTGAAGCTCGTTACGAGCTTCATACAAAAATGCTGGAATATTTAAAGAATGCTCTCAAAGATTCTGATGTTATTGTTTTCATTACGGATGCACATAAGTTTCCCACAAATTATGATAAAAAAATGTGTTCCCTTTTAAATAGTCTGAAAAAACCTAAAATTGCTCTTTTAAATAAAATCGATCTTGTTGAGCAGAATATTGTGACAGGGAAATTAAAAGAGCTGAATGAAATGGATTTTGAAAAAGTTATTCCTATTTCCATTCTGAATAATTCCAACTTTTCCGGCTTGCTTGAAATGATAACGGATTTTCTTCCTTTTAATCCACCATTTTATGATCCTCAGGAAATTTCCGATCTGCCTATGAGATTTTTTGCCCAGGAACTTATAAGAGAACAGATATTCCTCAGATTTCGTGATGAGATTCCGTATGCTTCTTCTGTGATCGTAGAATCTTTTAAGGAATTACCGAATAAAATCGAAATCTCCGCAAACATCTGGATAGAACGAAAATCTCAGAAACCAATAATTTTAGGAAAAGGCGGAGAAAAAATAAAAGCACTGAAAAAGGCTTCTGAAAAAGAAATGTACAAATTGCTGGGAAAAAGAATAAAATTGGAATTATGGGTTAAGATCAAAGCAAACTGGCGAAAGAAAAAAAATGCATTACGAGAATTTGGATATTTATAAAATTGAGTTAGAAATTATTTGACATCAATTTCCATAAAAAATTATTTGTTTCAATCCATTTGGAGGATTAGTTCTAATTGGTAAGACAGCGGTCTTGAAAACCGCCGGGCTTTGCCCTTGGGGGTTCGAGTCCCTCATCCTCCGCCAGAAATTAATAGAAGTGGAGAGGTGACCGAGCTGGTTGAAGGTGCGCGCCTGCTAAGCGTGTGTGGGGGTTAAACTTCACCGAGGGTTCGAATCCCTCCCTCTCCGCCAGTTTGAAAATAGATAGTTGTTGGGCCGTCGACAAGTGGTAAGTCACATGGTTTTGGTCCATGCATTCGGGGGTTCGAATCCTCCCGGCCCAACCATTTAAGAAAGCCACATTTTTGTGGCTTTCTTTTTTTTCTCCTCTTTTTTTCTTTGATAATCAAAAATGATTTGACCTATAATTTTTTATTATTAGTTTTGTTACTATATTTTATTAGTAATGAATTATTTTTTTTTCTCTGAAGAAATGGTATAAAAATTATGAATAAAAAACGAATACTGATAGTTGAAGATGAACGTTTAATAGCTGAAGATATTAAAAATACCCTGATAGTTTTAAATTACGATGTTATCGGTATTATTTCTAACGGAGAAGATGTAATTAAACGCATAGATAAATTACATCCTGACATGATATTAATGGATATAATGCTGGAAGGAGAATTGAACGGGATAGAAACATCTGCTTATATAAAAAAAAAACATGATATCCCGATCATCTATTTAACTGCTTATGCCAATGATACTATCATAAATGAAGCAAAATTTACAGATCCTTTCGGGTATGTGATCAAACCTTTCCAGGAAAAAGAGCTTCATGCTGCAATCGAAATGGCTTTCTATAAACATTCGACAGACAGCATCTTAAAAGAAAGCGAGAAAAAATATCGTACTTTGTTCAACAACATCGGAGATTCCATATTTATTTTTTCCAAAAAAGATAATCGCTTTCTTGACTGCAATTTAACCGCTTTAAGTGTTTACGGATATTCGAAAGACGAACTAAAAGAAATGACAATATTCGACCTTCATCCACCTGAAGAAAAAAAGATCGTAGAAAATCATTTATCTTCCAGGGAATTGAAAGAACTTTTTATTTTTACTCATTTAAAAAAGAACGGCGAAAGTATTGTGGTGGATATTCTTACGAATGACATTATTTATGAAGAAGACCCGGCATGGTTAGTCATTGTACATGATATTTCATTAAGAAAAAAATTTGAAGAAAAATTACAAACCACCATATCCAGATTATCAGTTATATTTAAGAATGTTTCTAATATTACTTTATATGAAATGAATGGAAGCAGACGTTTTATCTCGGAAAATATTTTGAATCTTATAGGTTATCCTGCAGATATCTTCATAAAAAATAAACATAAATTTAACGACCTGATGCATCAGCAAGATAGAAATATCGTCAGGGATAAGATCCTTAACTGGAGAAAAAACGGTGCAAAAGAAATGCTTACATTATGGTATCGGATCAAGTCTGCAAAAGGCTTAGATATCTGGATAGAAGACAGAATGGTTTTGATCTCTCCAAAATTCGGGAAGAAATATATCACGGGTATTTTGATCGATAATTCCGAATTGAAAAAGGCTGAAGAAGAACTTAAGAAAAGTGAATCTCGTTACAAAGCTGTGGTCGAGGATCAGACAGAATACATCAATCGTTTTATGGAAGACGGCACACTAACATTTGTTAATGAAGCATATTGCAGGCTTACACAAAAAACAAGTGCCGAACTGGTCGATGCAAATTGGATTTCTGAACTTGCGAAAGAAAAACAACAATTCTTTAAAAAATTCTTTAAAGAGCTTTCTATAAAAAATCCTATGAAAACACTCGAATTTAAAAAAGACCTTGCAGACGGAGAAGAGCAATGGTTTGAATGGACATATAGAGCAATATTTAATGAGAAGGATGAAATTATTGAATATCAATCTGTAGGTAAAGATATCACTGCAAGAAAAAAGGCTGAAGAAGAAGGAGAAAAGATCAAAGATCAACTTCATCAATCTCAGAAAATGGAACTTATCGGAAGGCTTACCGGTGGTATAGCTCACGATTTCAACAATCTTCTCACTGCTATTAATGGTTATATCGAAGTTGCCCGTTCAAAACTTCCTCCGGATCATCCTGCCCTTACCGATATTGAAGTTATTGCAAACTGCGGCAATAAAGCCAGAAATCTGATAAAACAATTATTGGGTTTCTCCCGCAAGCAGATAATAGAACAAAAGATCACAGATTTAAACTCAATAGTAATAGATTTAAATAAAATGCTGAAAAGACTAATAGGCAATGAAATTGAATTTATTACTATTACAGATAAGAAGGAGTGCATTGTAAAAGTTGATCCCGGTCAGATAGAACAGGTTATTATAAACCTTGTAGTAAATGCACGAGACGCTCTACCGGATGGTGGTAAAATAATACTGAAGACATCTAATGAATATATCTCTGAAAGAATCGGAAATGAACTTGATTTTAATAACCCCGGAAATTATGTTCTTGTTTCAGTAGAAGACAATGGTATTGGAATGAGCAAAAAGGTCAGGGAAAAAATGTTTGACCCGTTTTTTACAACCAAAGAAATAGACAAAGGAACCGGACTCGGGCTGGCAACAGTGTTCGGAATTATTAAGCAGAATAACGGAAACATTTTTGTAGAATCGGAAGAAGGTAAAGGATCGATCTTTAAGATATACCTTCACCAAATCGAAGAAAAAATTGAAGAAAAAAAAGCAGAAAAAAAAGATATTGACGAACTACCGAAAGGAAACGAAACAATACTTCTTGTAGAAGATGAAAATGATATCCGACACTTTATTACAACCATTCTGGAAGAACAGGGATATAATATTCTGGAAGCAGATAATGGAAAAGAAGGACTCAAAAAATCAAAAAAATATAAAGAAACTATTCACCTGCTTTTATCTGACATAAGAATGCCAAAGATGAGTGGACCTGAGCTATCATTAAAAATCCGATCCAACCATCCGGAAACAAAGATATTATTTATTTCCGGACATACCGATGACGACGAAATTAGAAATAACATTTCAGATTTAAAAGCCGGATTTCTTCAAAAACCTTTTTCATTCTCTTCTCTTGTTACCAAAGTCAGGGAAATACTCGATGCTGATTAAAAAATTTGGAATTCTGCAACAAAGTTGACAAAAAACAATATATGAATTTCCTGACAAAGAAAACAGTTTTTTTATAGGAAGTGAATGGGACATAGAAAAGCAGAATTAGAAAAGCGGATTTTTGTACTTTTTTTCATTGTAACTTTCTTTATTGTCGTTATTCTTATTTCAATCGAATGGCAACTGGCAAAATATGGCATTACTCAATATGAGGATGTTAATATCAAACATACATTATCGAATTTCACTATCTCGTTAAATGAAAAAAATACTACTATGCAACATCTTCTGCATACATTATCTTCCGACCCGAACATGATAAAAGCAATCCAAAGTAAAAATATATCTAATATCCAAAAATACCTTACCCAATTTCATGATACACAATTAATAAATAACCTGATACTGTATGATAAAAGCAGAAATTTATTAGTAGGAGAAGAGTGGGAACTAATTCAAGAACATTTCCCGGATATATTTCAATATTCTTCAAAAGAAATATCGTCTTCATTTATCGCAAATTACGGTTCAAAACTCTATAATATTAATTTCTGTCCTGTTTATTCCGGTTCAACAACCAAGTTTCTGCACGGCATATTTATCATACCGCAAAAAATTGAAATAGAACAATTTAATATAGACTCCGAATATATCCTAACATTTGTTTCTTATAAAGATGCACTCAATGAAACTCAGGTTCCCGGAATTTTAAAAAGCCATATCCCGCAGATGGATGATATAATCGAGGAGATAGGGAATACAAAACAACTGGAATCAATAAACAAATTGAACCTCGAGCTTGCTACAGGCATCAGAGTTATGTATGATCTCAAGAACAATCCTTCGGGAATTTTTCTCGTTACATATATAAGAGATATAAATAGATTTGCTCAACAAAGCCTTCTTCTCTTTATTTTGATATTATTAGCTGTTACTCTTATTATGATCAGTACATTAGGTAACTGGTTCAGTAAGACTATTCTTATCCCAGTAAAAAAAATCAGCAATAAAATGCATGACATCGCCGCAAATCCATCAATAATAGAACCGATCGAAGAAAAATATACAGGTGTTCTCGGAGATATGGTCGATACATTCAACAATATGAACATAGCTTTGAAAAATTACAGTAGATCATTGAATGAATATAAACTGATTACAGATAATATTGGCTCCGGAATATTCTGGTTAGACAATGATTTTAGTGTTATCGTGTTTAATCCCCGCTTTCTGGAAATACTTGAATGCACATCCGAAAAAGAAGTAATAAATAAAAATTTGAGTGAACTCCTGGGTTTGAAAGAACAATTAATAGAACAAGTTCGGGATAACAATATCAGTTTACATCAGCTTGAAATAAATATAAAAAATAAAAAGAAATTTGTAATACTGAATATTCGAGCTGTGAAATATCAAGAAAGTTTTCGCTTTTTTGGAAGTATCACCAATATTACAAAAGAGGTAAAAGCAATAAAAGCACAAGAATCGATGGAACTCGAGCTTATCAAAAGCAACAAACTGGCAGGGTATAGTTCATAATCTCAATTCACCTTTGAATTCTATTCTGGGATATGCTCAACTGATAAAAAAAGACAACAAAGATAATAAAGATGTTGATAAAATAATCGATGCGGGAAAAAATATGGCTCACTCTGTAAAGGGTCTTTTAAATAAAGTTAAAAAATGTAATGTTTCTATGATGAGCCCAATTAATATCAACGAACTGGTCACCGAGGAACTTAACTTGTGCAATCATAATCTTTTCTTCAAACACTATGTGATCCTTACAAAAAATCTGCAAAAAGATCTGCCTGAAGTTAAAGCTGTTTACGGAGATATTAGTCTTTGTGTTGCCAATATTCTTAATAACGCAATTGAATCTTTAAAGAACAGCGTTGATAAAAACATCAAGGTTAGAACATATAAAACCGATAAAATGATTGCAATTGAAATTCAGGATAGTGGCGAAGGAATTGCAGAAAAAAACTTTAAAAAAATATTTGAAACTTATTTTACAACAAAAGTCGGAAAAGAAGGAAGTGGTTTCGGGTTGGGTCTTGCTATTACAAAAAACATCATAGAAAGATACAATGGAAAGATTACTATGTCATCACAATTAGAAATTGGAACCACATTCACTATTTTATTACCGGCTGCAGAATAAAGATAAAAAAGAGGATTCTATGGATATAGAAAGAACTTTAAAAACCGCCAATATCCTGATAGTGGACGATGAAAAAGATACCAGGGAAATATTTCGGCGTCAACTTGCTGATGATTACATTATCGATACTGCCGAATCTGCTCTTATTGCCATTGAAAAACTTAAGAATAAAACATTTCAAGTTGCCTTGACCGATCTCGTTATGCCGGGTGAAGACGGGCTTGAACTTCTGAAAACGATTAAAGAACAATGGCCGCATACTGCCGTGATGGTCATCAGCGGAAAAGCATCTATCGAGATGGCTGTGAAAGCCATGAAACTCGGTGCAGAAGAATTTATTGAAAAACCCGTCGAAGATCTTGAACTTCTTAAAATAAAAATTCAGCATATTCTCAAAACAAGATGGCAGACAGAAGAAATTGAAAGACTCAAGGCGATTCTTGCACATGAATTCGATAGAACACCAATAATCGGAAATAGTCTTATTATCCAAAAGATAATGGAAAAAGTAAAAAAAATCGCTCCTCTCGATACAACTGTTCTCATCTCCGGGGAAACTGGTGTGGGAAAAGAATTATTCGCAGAATTGATATATAAAAACAGTAAAAGAAAAAATAATAAATTCGTTACAGTTAATTGTGGTAGTCTTCCGGAAACATTACTCGAGAGCATGTTGTTCGGACATAAAAGAGGTTCATTTACCGGTGCAATCCGTGATAAAATTGGTTATTTCCAAGAAGCAAACGGAGGGACATTATTCCTTGATGAGATTACGGAAACCTCGCAGGCTTTTCAGATCAAACTTCTTCGTGCACTCGAGAAGGGTGTTATCAGGCAAGTTGGAGGAGATGACGATGTTACGGTAGATGTAAGGATAATTGCTGCTACAAACAAAGACCTTGCATCTGAGGTTGAAAACGGTAATTTCAGAGAAGATGTTTATTACCGTTTAAATGTCCTGAATATTCACATTCCGCCGCTTCGCGAACGCCTCGAAGATATTAAACTTCTTGCAAAATCTTTTGTTTCTGAGTTTGGAAAGAAATATGATAAACCTGAACTTGTGATTTCGGAAGCTGTTATGTCTATCCTATTATCTGGAACATGGAAAGGAAATGTGAGGGAACTGAGAAATGCAATAGAACATGCTGTTGCTATGGCTGTACATAACCAGTTAATTCTGGAAGATCTTCCTTCTAATATCTATCGAGATCACCTGAATAAAAAAACATCCAATAGAAGATATGATAACCTGCCATTTGCAAAGGCAAAAGAAATCTTTGAAAAAGACTATGTTGAAAAACTTCTTTTTACTTACAATGGAGATGTTACAAAAGCAGCAAAAGCTTCACAGATATTAAGGCAAAACCTTTATGAAAAATTCAAGAAATATAATATTAACGTAAAATTATTCAGAGATATTAAAGAGCCGGAACAGAAAAAATAAGAATTAATATTAACTAACATTTTCCAGCCAGGAGGAGATGTTAGAGTTGTTATATTAATTTTGAACTAATAATAATATAGTATTACTAATATTTATAATAAACATGCAAAATAAAAAAAGGTTTGTTTTTCTAAATAAACACCAAAGCTGCTCAAGTCAACCGAGACTACACAGAAGAATTACTCTTTGTTGATAATAATTTATTAGTATCGATAGCTGTCGTTTTTTTATTACTAATAAATTTTGACCGTAATGTTTTTACGACACATCACTCTTTCTATTTTATTTTTCATACTATGCCAATAATTATCTCCCGTCATAACCTCTTATATTGCATATAAATACAAAATTGTATTGTTTTGATTTTATTTTGGCACGGTTGTTGCATATTGGTAGGGCGTAAATAATAGAAGTGAAAAAGAAAAAAAACCAAAAAACAAAAATTATCTAAGGAGGTAATTATGGGAACGCAACAAATCCTTTTAATCGTATTAAGTGTGATCATCGTTGGTATTGCTGTGGCTGTTGGAATCACAATGTTCAACGCACAAGCAACTAACTCTAATCGTCAGGCTGTTATTGCTGATCTGAACAACTTCGGATCTAATGCCCTGGCTTATTACAAAACACCAGCGAGTCATGGTGGTGGTGAAAAAACTATGGGCGGTAATGCAGGTGATGATCTGGGAAAATGGTTGGGCTTCGGTTATGTTGTTGCAACAAATACCCTGACAACCGGTAATGGTACATTTGTACTTTCCATAGCAGCTGGTGTTGCTACTATCGTTGGAACAGGTACTGAACTCGGTAATGACGGTGCAGCCAATGTTAATTGTACAATGACAGCAACAGGTTCTACAAGCGTTATCACAATGGTAATAAATAACTAAACACTTTACTACGATTGATGTCAGATCAAAAATGAGCATGAGAGGACAACCTCTCATGCTCTACTCAATATCTGCTAAAGTAGGCAAATATGTTAAATGAATTTCGTTATCAGGGTGTTAGTTTCAGCGGGAAAGCCGTTCAAGGTATTGTTCTGGCAAAGAATAAAAGTACTGCAAAAAAATTAATATCTACTCTCGCCGATAAACACAAAATAAGAATAAATTCAATCCTTCCAAAAAAAACATTTCTGTATTCTGTAAAAATGCCTTCCGGAAAACGGATCAAAGGCAGGCAGGCAGCATACACAAAGGGAGAAGTATCCAGAGCGCTTGCAAATATCGGCTATAAAGATGCAAAGATCGAACCTGCAATTATCGATATTAAAATGCGACCACCTTATGCAAGTATAATGATGTTCGTAAACCTCAGTTCTTTTCTTTTAAGAGAAAAAATGAGTTATGATAAAATATTGCGTATGCTTGCCGATGAAGAATCGAATCAAACATTAAAAGAGACCCTGAAAAAGATCGAAAGCGAACTGAAAAAAGGTAAAGAAGGAACCGAAGTATTTGCCAGATTTAAAGATGTCTTCGGGAAATTCCCTGCATATATGCTGGGACTCGCAACAAAATCCGGTAATATGGCAGAAGTCTATGATGCTACAGCGAAATTCATGGAACGTGAAATGGAATATAAAAAGAGCTTGAGACAAGCACTTCTGGCTCCTGCTGCCACGTTTGTATTTATGATGGTTGCCGTTTTGTATTATGTAGTTTCCATCTTTCCTGCCACTGCAAAGATGTTCCTTAAATTTGGACTTGATCTCCCTCCCATGACTGCTGCTACACTTGAGATCAGTGATTTCCTGGGAACTAACTGGTGGTGGATATTTCTTATATTTTTAATTCCTGCGGTTATTATTGCATTATGGTGGAGAACACCAAAAGGCAGTATCTGGCGTGACAGATTTCTTATCAGACTGCCTGTATTGGGAACTTTATTACACAAATCAAGTATTGAAATATTTTTTAGAGTTTTCTCTGCTATTTATTCCGGAGCAGAGAATAATATTGAAACATTAACAGCATCTGCAGAAGCATGTAGAAACAGGTATATTGAAGTAGGTGTTAAAGAAATAGCGATACCTCTTATGCTGAAAGAAGGTATGTCACTTGTACCAGCTCTTGCAAAAGCAGATGTATTTAACCAGAGTACTCTGAGTAGATTAAAAACCGGAACAGAGTCTGGAAATATTCTACAATCCGCTCAACAGATATCTACCTTTTATGAAAAGGAAACAACCTACAAAATGCAGAATCTAATTCAATCAATTCAGACTTTTATCGGAGTTTTTATTGCTATTGTTATTACATTACTTACCATTGTTTCTTCCGAGATCGCTATGATAACACCCGCAACCCCTACTTAAATTAAATATTAATTGGAGTTCTATTGGTAAAAAAAACCAGATTCGGGCAGTTGCTATTAAAAAAAGAAGTTATTGATCCAAAAACATTGGATAAGGCACTTTTGATTCAGGTAGAAGAAGATACTTCTTCAAATCCAAGGAGTCTGGGTGATATATTAGTCAACGATTTCAAGATAAACCACCATGCTATATACGGATTACTGGCAGAGCTTTATGCATTTCGATCTTTAGAAATCGATTCAACAAAGATTGATGATAACCAGAAAAAGCACACAAAAAATATATTAGAAAAATTCCCGGATAGTTTTAGTAAAGAATTACTCTTTAATAAGATATTGCCTTACCAGGTAAGTTTTGGAAGACGTAATACATTAATTGTTTTAGCCTCTGATCCAACTAATAAAATAGTAGAGAAAATCCCTGCTTACAGCGAATATAAAAAATATGAGGTTGTTTATTGTAAATTATCTACATTAGAGGATTTAATCGAAATTATTGCTCCTCAAAAAAACGAGTTCTTAGACTTACTGCAAGAGGCAGAAGAACAGATCGATGAAATCGACGGTATTAAATCTCAAGCTGAAGTTGATGAATATGCATTAGATGACGAGATAAATAAAAGTTTACTGGTTAATCTTTTTGAAGGTTGCTTAATAGAAGCTGTAAGAAAAGGGGCAAGTGATATTCATGTTATTCCCTTTCTACGATCGAATGTAGATTTTCACATGAGGATCGATGGGAAACTACAGCGATGGCACCGTCAGGAAAACACTTCCCCTGAAGCAATGGCTGCTGTTGCAAAAGACCGTTCTACAGGTGTAGACAGATTTGAACGAGATACAGCTCAGGATGGCTTTATGCAACGTATTGTTGATGGTCATCTCATCAGATTCCGTGTTTCTATCATACCAATTACATCTTCTGAATACGAAAGAAGATTTGAAAGTATTGTTATTAGAATTATCGATGACAGAAATGTCATCACCAATCTGAAAAAATTGGGATTACAAGAACAAGCTGAAGAAGATTTTCTGAAATCTATAAGTAAATCAAAAGGCATTATTTTATTAACAGGACCAACAGGTAGTGGAAAAAGTACTACCCTGATGGCAGCACTTTATCATGTTATTAATCCCTCAATAAATGTCCTTACCTGTGAAGATCCAGTTGAATATCATATCAAGGGCGCAAGACAATTGAAGATTGGACACAAATTCACTTTTGAAAAAGCGATCCGTTCTATTCTCAGGCACGACCCCGATGTTGTCATGGTTGGAGAGATCAGAGATAAAATAACTGCAGATATTGCTATTAAACTTGCAAATACAGGTCACCTAACGTTCTCTACACTACACACAAATGATGCTCCAAGTGCAATATCCCGTCTTTATAAAATGGGAATAGAAACTTTCCTGCTTGCATATGCTGTAAATATTATTATTGCTCAGAGATTGATTAGAAAATTATGTCCGCTTTGCCGGAAACCCATTTCTGAAGATAAATATGCAATAGCATTAGATTTAGGATTAACAGAAGAAGAACTTGAATCCGGGAAAATATATGAAGCAGGGAAAGGTTGTAAAAATTGTAACAATGGCTATAGAGGAAGAATTAATATTTGTGAAGCATTGTATTTTACAAATGAAATAAGAAAGATAATTGTCGATTCCGGGGCTGAAATTGATGAGAAAAAAATCAGGCAAGCTGCAGAAAGTCAGGGCATGCTTTCTCTTGCAGAATCAGGTTTAGATCGTGTAAGAAATGGATTGACAAGTATCAATGAAATAACGTATGCTACTTCTGAGGATTAGAGTATGGAAATTCAAATACTGTCTTTTTTCTTAATAATTTTTATGTATTCTTTTATGTTTACAGTAAAAATTATGATTAGAATCAATAAAATTCTCAGTCGGCAAAAAATAAAATTTATTATTTACTCGGAGCAATAATGGAAAAAATAGAACTATATAATCCTGAATTACAAATGTACAAATGGTGGTCAAAAGTACGTTGGTTTATGGTTTTGATACTATTTGCCATCGGGATATTACGAATAAGTACGATAGAGCAGACTTATCCAATTATAATATTTATTGCTACTTTCGTTGGAATCAGCATTCTAAATGTATTATTCCATCTTCAAATAATAAAATCAAATAATTTGTTTGCTTCATTACAGATAATTCTTGATATATTATTTTCTACACTGGTTGTACACTTGACTGGAGGTTTGGAAAGTTCATTTGTCTGGATATATTTAATTGCTGTTATTACAGCAAGTTTATCTATTGAAACTGCTGGTGGTGTTATTGCTGCAATGATTGGAAGTATGTGTCTGTTAATGCTTATTCTTATGTATAATTTTGGATGGTTATTGCCGATCAATCAATCCACACTGAATATCAATATTTCCGAGCAAACGATATTCTTGATCTCATACACAGGTCTGTTTAGCGGAATTGCTTTCATTTCCACATATATAAGTGATGCTTTAAAAAAAGTTTCTATTTCATCCGTTCAAAGCAAGGAATTTATGGAACAACAGGATAATATCATCTCTGAAAAACAAAAACAACTGCTGATGAATAAAAATGTAATAGATAACTATCAAGAAGTAGTAAGAGTTGCTTCATCCATTTCAAGCATCGATCATGATATAAATAATCCTCTTACAATTCTTTCTTTATCCATCAGGCGAATTATAAAATCTGCCGAAACCCATAATGATGAAAAACTTGCAAAATCCGGAAATCAGATGACGGAAGCAATTAATAATATTAATGAAATTTTAACTAAAATACAAAAACTAAAGAAACTGAAATTGATACAAGAAGAAAGGAAAAAGAATAAGGATAAATCATGAAAAGGCAAATATTAATAGTCGACGATGAACATAGCATAAGAGAATTATGTAAAGAGTTGTTAGAAGAAGAAGGTTACAAAGTAACACTTGCTGTTGATGGTAAAGATGCTTTAGATAAGATGGATTTTGAAATCTTTGATCTCTTCCTTGTTGATATGGCAATGCCCAGAATTGGTGGATTTGAACTGATGAAAATGATAAAGAAAAAACAACCTCTTGCGGTGATAATCATTCTTACGGGATTCTCTAGTATCGAAGGAGCTGTCAAAGCTGTTCAAGCAGGTGCATTCCAATATCTCTCAAAACCAATTAATGCTGACGAACTTTTTGAGGTTGTTAAAAAAGGTATTCAATACTCAGAAGATCTTTACGGTCCGCTTCAAAAAGCATTTGAACCAAATACGGAAATTGTTCAGAAGGGTGAACCTGTTCTACTTCACGGTTTTTCTCCGGAAGATAAGATCGATTTTATGGCTCTCGGAAGAACCCGAAAATATGAAATCGGTGAAAATATCTCTTTAAATGATGATGGAAAATCTAATTCAATAATTATTATTGAGAGCGGTGAAATTTCTTTGTGGTTGAATAATACAACTGTTGATTATCTGCAAAAATGGGACACTTGCGGAGAAGAAAGTTTCATCCTGGCCGGAACTTCTTTCACATCATTGAGAGCAGAAACACCTGTTACAATCAAACAATTCGATAGAAAGAAAATTCTCGATTTCTTTGCATATAAAGGGGAAAAACTTCTGAAAAGATTTATGATAAATCTTGTAAATTGTATTTTTTTTAAATGGCGTAAAGCTATCCAGAGAATCGTTATGCTGAAACTTGTTACAGGCGAATGACCTAAAAAAACAAATTATCATACTTGAAAAGCTCCTTCCCGGGAGCTTTTTCTTTTTATAGGTTTTTTTTCTTAATTATGAACAACTACAAATAACGAACAAACATCAACAAATATCAAAACGCTATCTTTATATATATCTACATGTTACAATAATAATTTTAAAAAACCGTTATTCGATCTATATAACATAACTTACTACTTTCTATAGTTTTATCAAAATAACGCTTGACATATTTCTTTCAAAAGACGGGATTGGTTTCGTAAAGGAAAATGTTATGTTTAATGATGGAGATATAAATATATGAGCTTATCATTTATTGCTGAAATGCAGGTAGGCTTGCCTGAATATATCACAGGTACTACAAGATTCCAAAATATTAACAAATTGATATCATTCAATGCAAATTGGAAGAAGGAATCTTATGAAAACCTGAGGGATCTCCTTATATATATGAAAAAAATAGGTGCTTCAGACATTGATTTTGGCGGTCCTGGAAGTTTAGAAAGAGTATGGTATAGAGTATATGGTGAAAAGGAAATCAATGATGAAGTCCCAAGATATATCAATGATGAAGTAGCAGCCATTTTACTAAGTATTCTTACTGATGATCAGAAAGTTACGTTATTTAATAATAAAAACGTGGATTTTTCTCTCGGTATGGTTCTTGAGGAAGGAGATGCGCCAAGTCGTTTCAGAGGTGATGTTTATTACGAAAACAATTCATTAGCAGCCAACTTCAGAAGAATAAATGAAGATCTTTTTAATATTAAATTTTTAAATTTTCCGGAAATAATCAATAAACGTTTTAATCTTCATTATGAAAAAACAGGATTATTCCTTGTTACCGGTATTACAGGCTCTGGTAAAAGTTGTACCTTAGATTCAATAGTAGATCTAAATAATCATTCAAACAAGGCACATATAATCATCATCGGTAATCCTATTGAGTTTGTCCATCAATCTGATAAATGTATCATCAGGCATCGAGAGCTCGGTGAAGATGTCCTCAGCTTTCAGGAAGGAACTATCCAGTCTTTAAGACAAGACCCTGATATAATAATTGTTGGAGAGATGCGAGACCCGGGTACAATTGCTACCGTTCTTGAAGCAACAGATAGCGGGCATAAAGTTTTTTCGACACTTCATACAAGTTCGGCAATCGATAGTATTCACAGGATTATTGCAGAATTCCCACCTTTAGAGCAAGAACGTGTAAGATATAGATTAGCAGATACGTTGAAAGTGATCATTTCTCAGAAATTGGTCCCGGATAAAAAAGGAAAACTTTTGATGTGTAAGGAAATACTATCTGTAGATGCATCTGTACAGGCTGCAATTAGAAATAAAAATATCGGTGAGATATACCAGATGATTACTGAAGGAAAGAAAAAAGGTATGCTCACGCTTGAACAGGACCTTTTTAATAACTATAGAAATGGATTACTGACTAAAGAAACAGCTCTGAACTTTGCAAATAACAAAAAACGTATGCAGCATTTGCTTACATACTCAACTTAATAGATATTAAATTATGAGAAGAATAAAAGAGAAATTAGCTTTCGGGGTTTTCCAGGATGGACTTATAATTAAAGTTGCACAGTTAGTATATAGCAATAATATTGTAAAAGTTCAAAGTCTGGATGAAACAATATTGTCTTCTCCATTATTTCATAAAGAAGAAATTAAAAAAGGTAAATTTGAACAATTAGATGAAGACTTACATCTTCCTGAAATTACTGATACAGAAGATGATGCATTTAATTTACCGGAGATTTCTGAATTCGAACCAACTGAATCTATTGGAACTCCTAAAAAGGATGAAATCCTGCCGGGACAGAGAGACCTTCAGAATTTCCTTCAAATCTTCCCTTTGGATAAAGGAAAAATATCATTTAATGCTAATGATGAACAAATATCATATTTCCAATTCAATTCATCTTATAGTACTTCCAAGTTATTGAAAAAACTTCAGAATGAGATGCTGTCGGAAGAAGAGATAATTGCAAAGAATTTTTCTCTGGATTATATTCTCAACCCGGATAAATCCGGTTTAGCTTTCGTTCACCGTGGGAAATTCACCCTTTTCCATGCTCTTCGAGATATCAATCTGGTTCTGTCTAAAGAGAAATTCTTTTATAGCTATATCGATACAAATGAAATAGCATTAATGAACCTTGTTAAACATAATTATGACTTCCCGCTTGATGAATACGTCCTCATTCTATATGTAGGTGTTGATTATAAAGTGGGAATTGTTATGAAAAACAAAATCCACATTAAGACTTTTCCAATCATAGTTCCCGATACCGACCCGGAAAATATGAGACAGGCTATTTATTCCAAGGTCATATTAGAACAGGATATTTCGGATATTCCAATAACAAAACATATCTTGCTTGTTGGAGATTATGCAAACGAAGATGATGTCGAATTCTTCCATAGTAAAGGACTGAATAAAGAAACTGTACAACGTTTGAACTTGAAACATCTACATATTCAAGATGGAATGGAAGGACAGATTACAGACGAGAAGATCGCAAGATTTGCTATTCCCATAGCTTTAGCATGGAAAACACTTGAACCAAAATGCAAAGATTTTTCACCTTGTAATCTTTTACCGGTACAGGTAATTGAGAATCAAAAATACTTTAAAATTGCTTGGCATGGATTTATTATATTAGCTGCAATTTTTTATTTTGCTTTTAACGGAACCATTAATAATCTGGAAGTAAAACAGGAAACGGAAACTTACATAAAGAAAAACAATGATGTTGAAAGGGAACTTACAATAAATCGCGAATTAATAAATAAACTTAATGAGATAAAAGATAAAATAAGTCGTCTGGAAGCTAACCTTGAAAAAGTAAGGCACCTTACAGGAAAAAGAAATCAATGGCATTATATGTTAAGTGTGTTATCTACTTCTCTCCAAAATAACTGGTTAAGCTGGATCAATGATATTTCAAGTACAAATGATAATTTCACGATTTCAGGATATTCAACTTCCAGAAGAAGTATTATCAAATTCTCAGAACTTTTCCCGCAAGGACATATATCCTCCATTACAAAAGATGAACTTGAAGATATGAATGTATGGGAATATAATCTATCCTACTCATATCCGGATCCACAAGAAAGAAAGAAAAAGAAAATAATAAAAGAAATTACACCTAAAGAAGAGACTCCTGCTCCTAAACCTGTCAAACAAATAAAAACCGTATCAAACGAAACTATCGTTAAAGAATACAAAGAGATACTGGATTTATATTTCGTGGGTGATTATGAAACAGCACTCAAATCATTTAATGATTTTATCCAAAAGTACCCACAACACAATCTTTCTTATAATGCAAATTATTTTGCAGGAGAATGTTTATATCAGACAAGCCAAATTGAAAAAGCAATACAAATATTCGAGATAATATATAACTTCAAACAGAGTAAATCTCCGGATGCTTTGATAATGCTTGGTAATTGCTATCAGAAAAAGAGAGATTTTGAAACGGCAACAGCTTATTGGAATAAATTGATCAAAGAATATCCTTCTAACGTGTTAGTTAAATCTGCAAAATATAAAATTCAACAACTTAAGGAAATATAATGCAGTATGCTATAAGGAATTCAATTATTCTAATCGGATTACTCTTACTTGTTATTCTGGGATTCCTCTTCGGAAATTCTAAAACAGTAAAGAAAAGAGACTCTATAAAAAACACTTATGAACAAAATATTCAACAATTGGAGAATTTAAAATCTACCCATCCTGATATTCAGGATAGAGATCTTGTTGTTAAATCATTAAAAGGAATGGAAAAAACCATTCAGGAAGAAAGCAAAATAATCAACAAAGATAACAATCCTACTACTACTTATGATTATCTGCTCGATATATGTGAAAATTTTTGCCCGGAACTGGAATTCGATTTTTTATATAACACAACACTAAAGGTCGAATCTACTTATTTTAATGTTTATACAATTATCGGAACCGCTTCAATTCAAACTTTATATACTTTTATTTATCAAATTGAAAATCAATATCTGCTCTATATAATCGATTCGATCAAATTAACTGAAAATGTTGGTGAGGAAAAATCTATCCCAACCGGTTTGATCGATTTTACGATAGTTCTCAATGCATATTATGAATTAGATGCTCCGGAATTCCCTGAAATCCAATTTAGAAAATTAAAATATAAGAATATTGCTTATAATCCTTTTTATCCAAGAATACACGGTCTAATACCAAATGAAAAAGAATCACAATTTGTCGATACTTATACAAGCTCTATGATCGGCTTGACTCCAGACAAAATATTCCTTCGTAATGTTTATGGTAGAATTCATGTTCTCTCTCCTGGAGATAAAGTAGCATATGGATATCTGGAATCAATTAATTGGGATGAACAATATGCCGTATTTAAACTTAATGAAGTCGGTGTTTTGAAAGAAAAAATTATTTATTTATATAGTAAGGAATAGATTATGAAAAAAATATTAATTGCCTTTATCCTTTTATTCATTGTTTCATTAGTTTATTGTCAACAGCAAATCGTTCCCAGAAATATTTCTGAAAAAGATCTAATAACTATTTCACGGGAAACAAGTTTTGTGTCAGCAATAAAAGCTATTGAAGTAATTTCACAACAATCGGAAAACCGTAAAATAGTTAACATGAGTACATTCGTAGGTGAGATCAAGGTTCCGGTTAAACAACTTTACTGGAAAGATGCATTAGACCTGATCGTTGGATTCAATAACCTTGCAATAGAAGAAAGACCGGGTGCATTTATTATTAAAGATGTAAAACTGGAAGAAGATGAAAAAAAAGAAGCTGGTGAAGTTATCATTACCGCATCTACCAGACAGGTAAGGATCAGTTCAATTTTTTTTAAGGCAGATAGAACTTTATCAAATCAAGTTGGAATAGACTGGACAACACTTATTGGCGGTAATGTAAATGCAGAAGTTAAATTCAATGGCGCTTCTGCTATTGGAGCCGATATATTTGAGGCAAGTGCATCTAAAGACTTTGAAACAGGTGACATTACAATTGATGTTGATGCTCTATTTAAAATTATTGAAGGTTATCAGAAGGGAACCATTATTGCCCGTCCAACAATAATTGTTTTATCAGGTAAAACCGGATTTGTTCAAGTTGGTCAGGATTTCTCTGTGAAAACAATTGATGAATCGGGAAATGTTATCGATAAATTTTTTGAGACCGGACATATTCTGGAAGTTACTCCCGAAATACTGGTCGAAGGTGATAGAGAAGCTATTCACTTAACAGTAAAAGTAGAAAAAAGCTCGGCTATCCCAGGTGCAATATCAACAATAATCAATAAAAGCGAATCAAATACCGATATTCTATTATATGACGGTGAAGAAATAGTGATCGGCGGTTTATATGATACCGACACAAAATATGAAAGATCTGGTATTCCGATATTAAAAGACCTGCCTTGGTGGGTTTTCGGGCTTCGTTATTTATTCGGATATACTAGCCATGAAGTATCTACAAACGAGATGATCATTATTCTGAAGGTTGAATTACTAGACTCAATCGAAAAAAGAAGAGAAGATGCCATCCCGGTAATGGATATATTGGATAAAGAAGAACTACTTAATAAACGTTCTCAAATTATATTTAAAAACAAGGAATAGATCAAACCTGAAAATATTTGAACTATTTTATTATATATCTTAATTCTTTTACGAATTTAATAATATCTTCTTCCGTTGTATCAAAAGATGTCATCCAGCGAACTTCTGATTTATCTTCATCCCACACATAAAAGAAAAATTCTTTTTGTAATCTGGAAATTGTCTCTTTGGAAATAATAGCAAAGACGCCGTTTGCTTCTACCTTCTGAGTAATAGTAACCTGCGGGTTCTTAACAACTTTCTCCACCAGGATCTGTGCCATCCTGTTAGCATGACGAGCATTTTTCAACCAGAGATCATTTCTTAATAAAGCAGTAAACTGAACTGCCATAAATCTCATTTTAGATGCTAATTGCATTCCCTGTTTGCGATAGTATTTGAAATTTTTTGAAAGCTCTTTGTCAAAAAATATCACAGCTTCTGCATTTATACCACCATTCTTTGTAAGTCCGAAAGAAAGAATATCGATGCCTGTATCATTTGTTATTTCTTTAAAATTGGTGTTCAAGCTTACTACGGCATTACAAAGCCTGGCACCATCCATGTGAACCAGCATATTATTCTCGTGGGCAAATTGTGTAATTTCTGCTATTTCGTTTATAGTATATACCGTCCCCAGTTCGGTAGATTGTGTGATGGAAATTACTCCTGGTTGGGAATGATGTTCAAAATCAAATCCATGCATATGATATTTGATTTTCTCAACTGTTATTTTCCCGTTTACGGTGGGAACGGGAAGCAGTTTGCAGCCGGTAAATTTCTCAGGAGCACCGCATTCATCTACATTGATATGAGCAGTCTCTGCGCAGATAATAGAATTATAAGATTCTGTGACCGCCTTCATGCCAAGCACATTTGCTCCGGTACCATTGAAAACAAAGTGAACATCGATGTTCTGTCCAAAATGTTCTTTTATTATATTTATGGCTTCTTCCGTGTAAACATCCTCTCCATAACCAATAACATGACCAACATTTGCATCTTTAATTGCTTTCAATACATCAGGATGAATTCCTGCATTATTATCGCTGGCGAAACCGCGTTTGGCTTTTTTCCGCATAATTTTCTCCATTTCTTATTTGAACTTAGTTTTTTCTTTTATTTGTTTTTGTCAAATTGCAAATAAAAAAAGCACCGCCAAAAAAGCGGTGCTTAAAATTTTGGTTACCGAAAAATTCTAATTATTTCCTACGTATTGTGCATCACCAAATGCTAACATCGGATAAAAAATAATTCCAAGAAACATCATTCCAAACCCAAAACCGGTTCCTTTACCAAATGCTTTTGCAAGATCAAAAATAACCATAATAGCAATAACAATATCCACTACAGGGATCAGCATCAGTAAAAACCACCAGCCCGGACGACCGGCAATCTCGAGCATTAATATCACATTATAAATCGGGATTAGAATACCCCACCCCGGTTTTCCTGCTTTGATGAAAATTTTCCACCAGACAATGAGCATAAAGATTACAATTGCAAAATATAAAATCATCATTCCTGCGCCGATTCCGGCAGCAGCACTTGCACCAGCGTCATCATACATAATACATCCTCCTTTTTTTTGATTTGATTAATGTTTTCTTTAAATTTATGTCAAGACTTTTCTCTTTTGCTTAATAGATTTTATAACAATAAGTTATAACATATCTGTTTTTGAAATGCTCTGCCTACTTTTAACTTTTTAGTTAAAAAATATATTGACATATTAACTACATAGTTAAACTTGCCTTGTGAATGTAAGGATCGCTTTTTTGCATTATCCGGTAGTTGCCGGATGGATAGGTTAATATGAATACGACTTCGTTGAAAGTAAAAACAGATGAGACAATAGGAAATATCTATTGCTGCAGGAATATAAGGTCATTGAAACGTCCACTGATAGGAACAGATGTACCTGCAGGATTTCCCTCTCCTGCTCAGGATTATATAGAAGAGAATCTCGATCTGAACGAATTTCTCATCGAACATCCCACCGCTACTTATTTTGTAAAAGTGGAAGGCTATTCTATGATCGATGCAGGGATTCATCCAGGAGACATTCTGATCGTGGATCGTTCACTGGAACCGCTACATAAAAAGATCGTTATCGCCATCGTGGATGGAGAACTGACGGTAAAACGACTTCTTTCTGAAAAAAAGAAATGGTATCTTGCTCCCGATAATCCTGAATTTGAGTCTATCGAAATAACCGGAGATATGAGTTTCAAGATTTGGGGAGTAGTAACTTATGCTATTCACAAAATGAGGTGAGAAATGGAACAATTATTTAACCCCTGCTTTTGAACATAAGAAAAGCAAGAAGAATTTCCTTTCTTGAAAGAAGTGTATTTTTCCTACTTTAAGAATTGAGGTAAAATAAATGGCACACGATATTTTTGCACTGGTAGATTGCAATAGTTTTTATGCTTCCTGTGAAAAGGTGTTTAATCCGCAACTTGCCGATAAACCGGTAGGCATCCTTTCCAATAATGATGGTATCATCGTGGCACTTTCGCCGGAATTGAAACGGCTGGGTATTACTCGCGGTACTCCCGGCTTCAAAATTGATAAACAACTCATCCGAAAGCATGATATTAAAATATTTTCTTCCAACTATGCCCTCTATGGCGATATGTCTAACCGGGTAATGCAGACACTTACCCAGTTCACGCCCGACATTGAAATATACTCAATCGATGAAGCATTCCTTTCGCTTTCCGGCTTTGAATATTTGAATTTTTCAGATTACGGCAGAAAAATAAGAGATACAGTATGGAAATGGACTGGACTGCCGGTTTCTATCGGGATAGGTCCCACCAAAACACTGGCGAAAGTTGCTAATCGTTTTGCCAAGAAACATAGTTTTATCGAAAATGTTTTTGATATAACAGACCACCCGAATAAAGATAAGATATTACGCTGGATAGAGGTGGAACATATCTGGGGTGTGGGACGGCAATATGCTAAAATGCTGCGGCGTAACGGCATTGAAAATGCCTTCCAACTTTCACAAGCCCCCGATAAATGGGTGCAAAACAAAATGACTATCATGGGATTGCGTATGGTAAAGGAATTGCGTGGTATTTCCTGCATTGATCTGGAAATGGATATCGAGCCCAAGAAGGAAATAGTCTCTTCCAGATCATTTGGCACTCCGGTTACGGAATTTCGAGATATGCAGGAAGCAACAGCAGCTCATTGCACACGTGCCGTAAAAAAATTGCGGACAGAAAAACAGGTGGCTTCACAGATAACCGTATTCCTTACCACAAACCGCTTTAAGAACGAACCGCAATATGCCAATTATGCCACTGCACGCCTTCCTCTCCCCTCTGCCTACACACCGGATTTTCTGAAGGCAGCATCGAAAATTCTGAAAAACCTTTTCCGCCCCGGCTACAAATATAAAAAAACCGGCGTGATGATATCTGACATAATGAATCAGAGCAAGGCACCACTCGATCTTTTTGAACCCACTTACCTGGATGACCACCGCAAAACAATTATGGATTGCATGGATGACATTAACGAAAAAATGGGTTCCGGCAAATTAACCTACGCCGCCACTGGTATAAAGCAGCCCTGGCAAATGAAGAGAGAAAAATTAACTCCCGGTTACACTACCAGTTGGTCTCATATTCCGGTGGTGAAGGCATGTTAATATGAAAACTGATAGAAAAATAATTCACGTTGATATGGATGCCTTTTTTGCGGCAGTAGAAATTCGTGATAATCCGCAGTATAAAGGCAAGCCGCTCATCGTGGGTGGAAAGCCAAACAGTCGTGGAGTAGTTTCCACCTGTTCTTATGAAGCGCGTAAATACGGAATTCATTCTGCAATGCCCAGTTACCAGGCATACAAATTATGTCCGCATGGAATTTTTGTAAAACCCGATTTCGATGCCATAAAAGAAGCTTCGCAGATCGTGCGGAAAATTTTCTTTGAATATACAGACCTGGTTGAACCTGTTTCTATCGATGAAGCATATCTGGATGTAACGGAAAACAAAAAAAATATTACCATTGCAACTGAAATAGCAAATAAAATTAAAATGAAGATCTTTGAAGAAACCAGATTAACAGCTTCGGCAGGAGTTTCCTACAATAAGTTCCTGGCAAAGATCGCTTCTGAAATGGATAAACCGGACGGTTTGGTAGTAATTCCACCCACAAAAGCCCAGGAAATTCTGGAAAAACTTCCAATCGGAGATTTCTATGGCATCGGAAATGTGAGCGAAAAAAAGATGATCTACCTTGGAATTCGTAGCGGTAAAGACTTGAAAGAAAGATCACTTACAGAATTGATAAAACACTTTGGAAAGGCAGGAACGTTTTATTATAATATTGTTCGAGGAAAAGATAATCGTCCCATAATAACTCATCGTATTCGTAAATCATTAGGTTGCGAACGCACTTTTGCCAAAGACATTAGCGATGTGAAAGAGATGCTGGATGTTCTGGAAAAAATCTCACAAAAGATAAGTTCTAAAATGAAAGAAAATAAATTTAAAGCAAAAACTTTGACCGTTAAGATAAAGTATGCAAATTTTGATTTGGTAAGCAGAAGTAAAACCCTGGCTGAAGCTTTCGATAAAAAAGATATCCTGTTTCATCTGGGAAGAAAGCTTTTGCTGGAAACACTTGGTCCTGAATGTAAAATACGGCTTTTGGGACTTAGTGTTTCCAATCTGGTGCGGGAAGGTGACAAGATTAATGATCAGCAAATGCTCGATTTTTTCAGTGAAACCGAGTTGGCTATGGGAGATGAGGAAGAATAATCCCGACATTTATCTATTTCCCAAAGTCTCAGTCCGTGTGAAAACAGCAGCCCAACACTCCTTGGTGGGAAAGAGAATTCTATATCCCATTGATAATGAATCCGTCAAAGCCGGAGTTACGAGAAAAAACGGTGTAAGTTGTTTTTTTATCGAACCCTTTGCAGTAAGCCAAGGCTTACAAATTTTCTTTATCAAAGGGAAAACGTAGAATAGCAAAGAACATATATTTTCGTGTTTCTTAGTGTTCTTCGTGGCTGAAAAGGAAGTTATTTTATTGGTTTCCCTTAGCGTTTCTTAGTGTTCTTAGTGGCTGAATTTTTTG
>JAIORR010000082.1 GCA_021108055.1 Candidatus Cloacimonadota bacterium | reverse complement strand
CCGACATCGATCTTGTATTAATGGATATTATGATGCCGGTGATGGATGGATATGATGCAATGAAACGAATACGTGCTCAAAAAAAATTCGCAGCACTTCCGATAATTGCCCTAACTGCAAAAGCAATGAAAGGAGATAAGGAAAAATGCATTGCTGCCGGAGCAAGTGATTACCTTTCGAAACCACTCGATATCGATAAAGTGCTTTCATTATTAAGGGTATGGCTGTATAAATAATTTTAAAATTTGAAAAAACGGGAGTAAAAAAATGAAACCGAAAATACTGATAGTTGATGATAAAGTTCAAAACCTTGTAGCTCTGGAAACTCTGCTTTGTGATCTCGACGTAGAATTTGTGCGGGCGTTATCCGGCAATGAAGCATTGCAAAAAGTATTGGAACACGATTTTGCTATTGCTCTTATCGATGTGCAGATGCCGGAAATGGACGGATTTGAAACAGTTGAACTTTTAAGAAAGATCAAAAAAACAAAGTATCTGCCGGTTATTTTTGTCTCGGCTATATATTCAGAAAATTATTACAGGATAAAAGGAGTCGAATCCGGTGCTGTAGATTTCATCACCAAACCCATAATTCCTGAGATATTATTTGGAAAAGTAAAAATATTCCTGGGAATATATGAGCAGAAATTGCAGTTGGAAGAAGAGATCAAACGCCGTATCAAGATCGAGAATGAACTCGCAGAAAGCGAGGAAAAGTTCAGAACCATCAGTACTTCCGCAAACGATGGTATCATTATGATAGACAGTAATGATAATATTATATACTGTAACATAGCTGCAGAAAAAATATTTGGATATAAAGAAAATGAGATCGTCGGCAAAACACTCGATCGAATCATTCGTTCCGGTAAGCACCATGATACATTTATCAATGCACTAAGGAAGCTGAAGAAAAAAGAAAAAAGTACTATCGCCGATAAAATAATCGAATTGACAGCCATAAAAAAAAATGAAAACGAATTTCCCATCGAACTTTCTCTATCCTCTGTAAAGATCAATAAAGAATGGAATGCCGTTGGAATCATAAGAGACATCACCGAACGTGTTCAAGCAAATACTAAATTACAGAAAAGCGAAGCTAAATATAGATCTATATTCGAACTCTCTCCGGAAGCTATCGTTCTTGCAGATCAGTTCGGAACGATCATCGATACTAATGACAGATTATTCGACTGGCTTGGTTACGAATCTAAAAGCGTAATCGGTAAAAAACTGTTCAAGCTTCCTTTCCTGCCAAAGGAAAGCTCAAAAAGGATAATTGAAAATTTCCACAAGAGAATGGCTGGGAAAGAAGTCCTTTCCTACGAATTGGATTTTATTACCAAAAAAGGTGAAAAACGTATTGGTTTGGTCCTGGCATCTCCGCTGAAAAACGGAAAAGGTCGAATTAGCGGAGATTTGATATTGATACCCGACATAACCGAAAGAAAAGCAGATGAAGAATTAAAAGGTATGTTGATAAAACAACTTGAGACCGTAAATCTTGAATTGAAAGAATTTGCATATGTTGTCTCTCATGATCTCAAAGCCCCGCTGCGCGGCATCAGCACGTTGGCAGAATGGATTCTGGAAGATTATACCGATAAATTTGATACGGAAGGAAAGGAGCAATTGAGATTGATGATATCCAGAGCACACAGAATGCATAATCTGATTGACGGTATCCTGCAATATTCCAGGGTTGGAAGAGTAAAAGAAGACAAGGAGCGCATAGACTTGAATATATTGATCCCTGAAATAATTGATTCACTTAATCCACCGGAAAATATTGAGATCGTTCTCGATAAGAATCTACCGGAAATTAATTTAGAGAAAACACGTATTCAGCAGGTATTTTTAAATTTAATAAGCAATGCAATAAAATATATGGACAAACCAAAAGGGCTAATCAAAGTGGGCTATGAAGACAAAAAAGAAAAATGGGAATTTTTTATTCAAGATAATGGACCAGGGATTGAAAAAAAGCACTTTGAAAAAGTGTTTAAAATATTTCAAACACTGCAATCGAGAGATAAGATGGAAAGCACAGGCATTGGATTGACAACAGTAAAGAAAATAATTAAACTGTTTAATGGAGATATCTGGCTGGAATCTGAACTTGGAAAGGGAACTACTTTCTTCTTCAGCATTCCCAAAAAACATATTGAAGAAATCGAAATTTGAATAAGGAGAAAAAATGAAAAGCAATAAACCAATACTCGTGATCGATGATGATGTAATCGATTCTATGACCGTTAAACGTGCGATAAAAGACTGCAATTATACGAACAGAGTCGATTTTGCACGAAATGGAGAAGAGGCATTTGCCTATCTGAATAACGAAGAAAATGAAAAACCATGCATTATTCTTCTCGATCTTAATATGCCTAAAATGAACGGAATTGAGTTTCTGGAAATCTTGAAAAAGAATGAAAGACTAAAAAGAATACCTGTTATTATTCTTACTACTTCCAGATCAGATCAGGATAGGCTGAAAGCATATAACCTGGGTGTTGCCGGATATATGATCAAATCTATGGATTATAGCGAATTTGTGGAAGTAATGAAAACTATTAAATCTTACTGGAGCATCAGTGAATTACCCGAATAAAACTAAAAGGAGTCCTTTTTTTATGAAGAATAGATTAATAATATTACTTATTTTATTCTTGTTTCTCATTCCGCTTGTTAGTAATGCTCAAATCATTCCTGATCTATCAGACTGCTTTGTCATATCTGCCAACATCGATACCGCAGTAAAACTGGTCAATAAAGGAATATCGGATATTGGATTCAGCCGCAACGATAGACCTGTAAAACGCCGTTTTAACCCTATAAAAGACTTCGTTGATGATCCTAATTTGTGGCTATCCATAAATGGTCAACTGGTCATGATTGCTGTTGTTGTAATTTTGTTTTTTATTATTATTTCTTTTGTATCCAAATTAAGAAATCTTAGTAGAGAAGTTAAAAACACAAGTGAAGTATATAAAAAACTTTTTACTAATCAAACCATTAAACTTCGTAAGGATAACAAGCAATATCGAGAGGAGATAGAAGAATTATTAAAGTTGGAGAAAAAGTTTAGGAATCTCCAGAAGTTTAATGAGGATCTAAAGGGATTATCAGAAAAACAAAAACAATTGCAGGAAGCAGTTGAAAACATGAAATTGGGCGTAACTATAACTGATGTAGAAGGATTGATAAAATACACAAATCCTGCTTTTTCGAAAATGCTGGGATATAAAAGCAGTGATTTGATCGGGAAAAAAATGAATATCCTTATACCGGAAGTTCTCGGAGAACCTAATACTTATAAGAATAAAGAAGTCTGGCAAAATTTGGTTAAGAAAAACTCTATGATGAAAAAAGATGGAAATCTTATATCTATTCAATCTCTTTCCAACCTTATTTATAATGATAGAGGTAAGCCGATTGCCATTGTAACTTCTGCCGAAGATATTACAGAACGTTCAAAATCTGAAGAGTCATTAATAAAAAGCGAGGAAAACTTCCGAAGGATATTCGACAATATTCAGGATATTTATTACGAAGTGGATATTGACGGCACCATCAAAGAGATAAGTCCTTCTATCAAGTTTATTACAGGTATCACGCGGGAAGAATTAATAGGTAATAAAATGGCTTCTCTATATTTTGATGTCAAACAGAGAAATAATTTCGTTAGTGCGTTAAAGAGAGAAATCAACGTTAATGATTATGAAATCGCTTTAAAAGGAAAAGATAATACTTCCGTTCCCTGTACCATTACTGCAAAACTTATTCTTGATCAATCAAAAATTCCATCGAAGATCATAGGTTCCGTCAGGAATATAACCGAACGTAAACGAGCAGAAGATAAAAGAGCTCAAAGCATGAAAGAACTTAAAATTGCAAATAAAGAACTTACCGATTTTGCTTATATCACTTCCCACGATCTTACTTCACCTTTACGTGCAATAAATACGATAGCTACCTGGATAATGTCCGATTATGGCGATAAATTCGACGATCAGGGAAAAGAACAGATGAACCTGCTTATTGGAAGAGCAAAAAGAATGCATCATCTTATCGACGGAATTTATGAATATACAAATATCATAAATTTCAACGGCGAAAAAGTAAGCTTCGATATG
The DNA here is from genome assembly GCA_021108055.1 of Candidatus Cloacimonadota bacterium. Classification (GTDB taxonomy): domain Bacteria; phylum Cloacimonadota; class Cloacimonadia; order Cloacimonadales; family TCS61; genus JACNIV01. The sequence continues at coordinate 22,028 of JAIORR010000082.1, read as the reverse complement.
AATAAACTGGTCAAAGATACTGCCGGCAAAATGAAGCTGCAGGATAATTTCTTTGTAGAGATCAAAAATCAACTGCCGGTTGTTTACTTTGAAAAAACACGTATGGAACAAATTTTCGAAAATCTGATAGATAATGCAGTGAAATTCATGGATAAGGATAAGGGACTTGTTACTATCGGCTGCCAGGAAACCCGTAATAACTGGGAATTCTCTGTTGCGGATAATGGTCCTGGAATCGCAAAAAAATACCAGGAAAAAGTATTTCAGATATTCCAGACATTAAATACTCGAGACGAATTGGAAAGTACAGGGATTGGATTGGCTATCGTGAACAAAATAATAACCAAACATAATGGCAATATCTGGATAGAATCCGAACCCGGGAAAGGTACCACATTCTTTTTTACTCTGCCAAAAAAGGAGATCATAAAAAAATAATATTTACGGACGGTAAGTATGGATCGAATCAGAGTGCTTTTGGTTGAAGACGATATCATCGACCAGATGGCTTTTAAACGGCTGGTAAAAAGTAAAGACCTGCCATATGATTATCAAATAGCAGATTCCGTAGCCAAAGCCATAGACTTATTAAAAAATAACTCTTATGATATCGTCATCACAGATTTTAATCTCGGCGATGGAACTGCATTCGATATCTTCGATTCGATCATCGATACTCCGTTCATTTTCAGCACCGGTGCCGGAGACGAAGAAGTGGCAGTAAAAGCTATGCAGGCAGGAGCATTTCATTACCAGATAAAAGACCCCGGACGTAACTATCTGACGGTTCTTCCTACAACTATAATTAAAGCAATTAAATTAAAAAATATCGAGAAAGAACAATTAAAAGCAGAAAAAGCTCTACGTGAAAGTGAAGAACGTTATCGAACTCTTCAATCTAACATCCCTGTAGGAATTTACCGTTCCACTCATGATGGTACATTTGTCTCTGCCAATCCGGCAATGGTAAAAATGCTGGGATATTCATCTGAAAAAGAGTTGCTCTCCATACCTGTTGTAAACATTTATGCTTTTTCTGATCAGAGAAAAGATTTCGTACAGGAAATTGATAAATATAATACTATCTCAGATTACGAGATTCAATTAAAAAGAAAAGATGGCACGATCTTTTGGGTAACTACAAATGCAAAAGCCGTAAAAGACGATAACGGGGAAAAAATACACTTCGATGGAATGATAGAAGATATCACCGAACGAAAAGAAGCACAGATCAAACTTCAAGAGAGTGAAGAATGGAATCGGGCTATCCTGGAAGCTGTCCCGGATACGATCTTCGTCCTCGATAAAGAAGGCACTTTCATCAGTTATAAAGCAGATTATGAATCCAGGTTACCGGTACAACCAGATAGAATCGTTGGTAAAAAGATCGCTGAACTTTTTCCTGAAGCTCTTTCCAAGCCTGCAATGAAAAACCTTTCGATAACACTGAAAACAGGAATTGTTCAGAAATTTGAATACGAACTGACTTTCCCTGAAAAAGATGAAAATAAAATGTTTGAAGCCCGAATGTCCCTGAGTGCTAAAGATCAGGTTCTCATGCTTGTTCGCGATATTACAGAAAGGAAAAAAGCAGAAGAAAAAATAAACAGTCTTTACAATGCACTACTCGATGAACTCGAGATGGCATCTTCTGTTCAACAATATCTCCTTCCGCCCTGGCTCTCGATAGAAGGTGATATGATCTTTTCTTCTACATATAAGCCTTCAAGCAAGATCGGGGGTGACTTGTTTGATATTATCCCGATTTCAGATTCCAGATACATCGTTTATGTGGGAGATATTTCCGGACACGGCGTTCAGGCTGCATTGATGATGACGGCTGTGAAATCTATCGTGAATATGATAATCGAAAATGAAAAATCTAACTTGCAGCCTTATTACATTATAGACAGGATGAATAAAATTTTAACTAAGGAACTTTTTAAGAATAATTATATAACCATTATGCTCTGCCTGGTAGATCTCGAAAAGAGCGAGATCCATTATTTCAACGCAGGTCATCCGCCTTTAATAGAATTTGATGTAACTACGGGAAAGACAAACATAAGGAAAGAGAAAGGGTCTATTCCCGTTGGCTGGAAAGCAAAATATAAATATGAACAGGAAGACGAAGATGTTGTTAAATTCGATGAAAATAAAATTTACCTGTTATATACGGATGGGATTTTTGAATGCGAGAATCAAGATAAAGAACAGCTTGGCATCAATGGTTTTACGGATTTTATTGAAAAATATACCGATGCTCAGAATTGTCTTACTCTCCCCCATAAGTTCAAACAGAAATTAACCGACCTTCAATATGATATAAGTATGGATGATTTCACTTTACTTGCTTTTCAAAAGAATTGTCTGAACCAGAAAAAACAATTCAGGAAAATCTTTAAAATAACTTCTCTTTTACAGAATACCGGTCCTATCGGTACAGAATGCGAACAAATAGTAATGAAATATTTTGATGATAATAAGTACGCAGCAAAGGTAGAACTAGTGGTTAATGAATTTCTGAACAATATCATGGAACATGGTCTTCAACTGAAAAAAGATACACTGATAGCTTTCCAGATCGCAGTATCAGACATTGTAACTTTAACTTTCTGGGATAAGGGATTAGAATGGAGCATTCCGGAAAAGAAAGAAGGAAAAGATGCTTTTGCATCTGAAGATAAATTCAGGGGATTAGGTATGCAGATCATTTATTCACTGGTATCGGAAATCTCCAGAAATCGTTATGACGAAATAAACGAAACGGTTTTAATATTTAAGCCAGAGGAATAATAAATGCCGCAAATCAGTATTATTGTGCGTTCATATAATGATATTGAATATATCGAAAAAACCATGCAGATGATCAAAAAACAGAACTTGAAGGATTTTGAGATCATCAATGTAGATTCGGCATCTGCAGATGGAACCTTCGAAATAGTAAAAAAATATAACCCGAATGGTATTGTTTACCAGATCAAACCCGGTTCCTATATTCCCGGAAAAGTTTTGAATGAAGCCATTTCAAAATCAAAAGGCGAGATCATCGTATTTAATAATTCAGACTGCATTCCGCAAAACGAACATTGGCTGGAAAATCTGGTAAAACCACTTCTTGAAGATAAAGAAATAATTTCCACTTTTGGAAACCAATTGCCGCGTCCGAATGCTATTCCGGTTGTGCGGAAGGACAGTGAAAGAGCCTTTGGTAACGGTAAAATATCTGCAACCTGGTTTCACTTCTTTTCGCTGGCAACGAGTGCTGTCACCAGAAAGGCTATCACCGATTTTCCTTTCGATCCAATTATCCAGTATTCAGAAGATATCGAGTGGTCTTTTCGAATGAAAAATATGGGAAAGAAGATCGTTTACGTTCCGGATGCAATAGTCGAGCATTCCCACAATTACACACTGAAAGAAGTAAAAAAGAGATTTCATGGAGAAGGAATTGCCGAAGGAAAAATATACGGATTGCATAAAACATTCTTCAGGGATTTTCTAAAACCTTTCATCGCTGAATTTCTCAGAGATATCATCTACCTTACGAAAAACCGGGAATTTTTTAATATTCCATATTCATTTATCTATCGGGTAAATCAGAAATATTTCGTGTATAAAGGAAACAAAGATTATTTTAGAAAATTGAAGGGAAAAAAATGAAAAAGATAAATTCCTTGCAGATAATACGTCGCTTCTCATTTGAAGAGTGGGGCGGTACGGAAACAGTTGTATGGAATACATCACAAAAACTGGTAGAAAAAGGATTCGATACAGAAATAGTTGCTACGAATGCTCTTTCCAAAACAAAAGAAGAAATTGTAAATAATGTTCCCATAAAAAGATTCAATTATTTCTATCCTTATCTAAACCTGAAAAAATCAAATTTATCGGTTCTCGATAAAAAAGGCGGAAATCCCTATTCCAGACCTCTCTACAATTACCTGGTAAATTCAAAAGAAATTGATATTTTCCATTGTCATACAATGCAGAGAATTGCAAATACTGTTCGCCGCGCTGCAAAGAAGAAAAAAATTCCTTACATTGTTTCTTTTCACGGTGGTTTTTTTGATGTTCCGGAATCGGAAATGGAAGAAATGATGAAACCGCTGGAAGGAACGTTCAATTATGGAAAAATATATGATATAATTTACAAGAATAATAGGTTTCTCGACGATGCGGCAGGAATTATCTGCGTTGGTCATAATGAATATCTCATCACGAAAGATAAATATCCCGATAAACTTGTGGAGTATTTACCGAACGGCGTGGACATCGATAAATTCAAGCAGGATATGAATAATGATTTCAGGCAGAAGCATAATATTCCGGCAGAAAGAGAAGTTATTATCTGCATCAGCAGGATAGATTACCAGAAGAATCAGGGAATGCTTGTGGACCTTCTGAACGCTGTGCAAAATAAAAACCTGCATCTCGTCTTGATCGGACCGGTAACTTCCCAGAAATATTTCGATAAAATCCAGGAAAAAATAGATAATTATAAATTGAAGGATAACATCACTATAATCAAAGGGCTGAAAGCCACCGACCCGGATCTGGTAAATGCCTACAACAGCGCAGATTATTTCATCCTGCCGTCTATTCATGAACCCTTCGGTATTGTAGCCCTGGAAGCATGGGCTTCCCGATTGCCGGTGATAGCTGCAAAAGTAGGCGGACTGAAAAAACTGATAACAGAAAATGAAACAGGACTGTTCTTCAGCGATAATTCACTCGATGATCTGATCGAGAAATTTAACCGTCTCAAAAATGAAAATGAACTGAGAAACCGGCTTATCGAAAACGCATACAAAGAAGTTATCTCCACTTACTCGTGGGATATCATCACAGATAAGCTTACAGAATTTTATAATAACATAATAAAAAAATATCATAGGAATGGATCATGAAAAGACTACTTTATATCGATCTGCCGTTCATTGGCGAACGTGGCGGAGATAAGAACAGAAGCAAGTTCATCTGGAATGCAATAACAAATGAATTTGAGATCGACTTGCTTCTGATTAGAACTTATAAAGATAAAAACAAAGATATCAACGCTCATGACGGATGTAAAGATCAATATTTCATTGAAACGAAAAAATCCGGCAAACTATCTCCCGAATCCATTTTTTCTTTTCCAAAAAAAGAGATCAAGAAATTTAAAGGTATCCTTCGGAATGGGAATTACGATATTATTTTTATCAGGTTCGCCTCTCCCTCACGCCTTGCAGATATTGCCGGAAACGTGCTTCCCAAAACAAAGATCATCATAGATATTGATATGCTGTTCTCACGTCTTTCGGAGCTTTCCTGGAAAACAAACCCTACTTTAAAAAACAGGTTCTTTTTTATCGAAAATAAACGTTTGAAAAAATATGAGAAAAAACTATTTAATAAACCATATCTTTTTCTTTTTACGAATTATATAGAAAAAGAAATTGTAGAAAAAAAGTATGTGAAACCTGCTTCAAAAGGAGTATTCAAGATACTTCCAAACGTAATGAAAGAAACACTGTATTTACCTCCCGAAAAGAGGGAACAGCATATCCTCTTCTTTGGTGCATTAAATTCTGCTGCAAATGTAGATGCATTTAGTTTTATTGCAAAAGATATTTATAAACTAATATCACATAAACTGGAAGAGAAAAAAGTCCACTTTCATATTGTGGGAAAAAACCAAACTGCAATATTTAAACAATACATTACGGAATATCAGTTGAAGATGGTGAAAATAGTTGGTGAAGTAGATGATATGAATGCAAGCATCACCGAATCGCTTTTTGTTGTTCTTCCCATCAGGATAGCATCCGGCACACGCACACGCATATTGGAAGCAGGAAATCTGAGAACAGCAGTAATTTCTACTACCATTGGAGCGGAAGGATTTACATTTGAAAAAGACGAACTAATTATCGAAGATACGGCAGAAGGATTGGCAAAGGCAATAATTCAACTTTTGAACGATCCGAAGGAAGCAGAACAATTCGGAGAAAAACTCTATAAAAAAAGCAGGGAATTATATTTGGACACGAACGTGGCAAAAAACCTTATTCATCAAATCCGGGAATATTAAATGAGAATATTATTCGTAAATACTAAGTACGGTTTCTGGGGCGGAGTAGAAAAGTATATCTTCAAAACCGCCGGCTTACTTAAAAAAAGCGGATATGAAATCTATGGGCTATTTGAACAGCCTTCGGAAAATCTGGAAGATTTCGAATCGGCTTTCGATAAATGCATTATTTACAAAAACGAATCTCTTTCCCAACTCAAAGAAAAAATCGGGAAGACCGATATTGTCTTTATTCATAAGATCACAAATAACAAGCTTCTCAAGATGCTCATCAAAAATTTCACTACACTCGTTATGATCCACGATCATGATTATTACTGCATTCGCCATCATAAATATTTTCCGGTTAACCGAAAAAACTGTCATCATCCTTTTGGAATGATGCGCTGCTCGATCTGCTCTAAGTTGTTAGAAAGAAGCGACGGACGATTTCCTGTTAGAATAATAAATATCTTTCAAAGAGCAAGAACGTTGAAATTGATCCGTAAAGCTGATGCATTCTTTGTCTTATCGGAATTTATGAGATTGAACCTGGTGATGAATAAATTTGAAAAAGAAAGTATCTATAAAATTTATCCTTTTATCGAAACAAAAGAATGCAGGGAAAAACTTCCGGCAGAAACTACAGAATTACTCTATATTGGTCAGATAATACGTGGAAAGGGTGTTGACCTTCTCATCGAAATCGTTAGACTTATCAAAAAACCGTTCCATCTTTCCATCGTAGGAAAAGGAAATGATGAAGAATCTATAAAACAGTATATAAAAGAATCCGGACTTCAAGATAAAGTTGAATTTATCGGATGGACTTCCAATGTAGATTCTTATTACAATAAAGCTGATATTCTGCTGGTTCCTTCACGTTGGCAGGAACCGTTTGGTCTTATCGGTATCGAAGCCTTTTCTCATCGGAAACCAGTGGTTGGCTTTGATGTAGGCGGCATTGGAGAATGGCTTAAAAATGGAGTTAATGGCTATCTGATACAGGAACAGGATATTCTGCAATTTGCAACAAAAATAGAAAAACTTATCAAAGATCCGGCGTTGACAAAAAAAATGGGAAAAGCCGGATATGATCTTGTAGAAAAAAAATATAAAAAAGAAAATTTTCTGGAAGCTTTCAATAAAATATTGGAGACTATCTGATGTATAAGATACTTGTTAGCTGTTTGTCCTATGATAATGGTCAAAGCGGTATATCGGATTATATTAACCATACAATAGAAGAACTCTCGAAATATCATCTATTGGATGTAATAATACTGAAAAAAGATGTTAGTATTTTTCCTGTTAAGAATAAAAACCTTAATTTCATCGAAGTTTCCGATAAACTTGCACGTCCTCTTTTCAGTATGCTGTGGCACCTGTTCATCCTTCCATTCAAGATAAAAAAAGTTTACGATCTCATTTTCCTGCCTGCAGGGAACAGGCGGCTTCTGTGTCATTATCCCATATTCACCATCACCACCTTCCACGATCTTTCTCAGTTTCATATCGAGCAGAAATATGATCGCTTCAGAATGTTCTATATTCAGCGACTGATCCCGTTTTTCCTGAAAAAAGTTCATATCGCTGTTGCTGTGAGCAAAGCCACAAAAGACGATATGATCAAATTCTACAAAATGGATGAGAAGAAGATCAAGGTTGCATACAATGGTTACGACAAGGAAAGATTTAACACAAAACCTGCGACAAAGACAACTCGGGAGATTCTGGGATTCGACAAGAAATATATACTTTATGTAGCCAGGATCGAACATCCGGGAAAGAATCATATGAACCTGATAAAAGCCTACGAAATGCTTCCCGAAGAAAACAAAGAAGAATATAACCTTGTCTGTGCAGGTGGTTTCAAAGAAAGAAGTGAAGAAGTACTTATTTATGCCAGAAATTCAAAAGACCATTCCAGGCTGATATTCCCGGGCTTCATACCTGATGAAGATATGAGCGATCTATACAAAAAAGCTTCCTTATTTGCCATGCCTTCCCTGTATGAAGGTTTCGGCATTCCTCTTGTGGAAGCAATGGCTTGCAATATCCCTGTAATTTCTTCCGATCGTGGTCCTCTTCCGGAAGTGGGAGAAGATGCTGTTCTTTTCTTTAACCCGGATAAACCCGAAGATATCAAGGATAAAATCGTTCTTATTATTACAAATGAAAAACTAAAGGAAGAACTTACACGGAAAGGATTAGAGCAGGTTAAGAAATTCAATTGGAAAAAACATGCTGACAAAATAATAAATATTTTCGAGGAATATCATGAAAAGCATTAATATCTTCGATGTCCGGATTGCGAACATAACTATAAAAAAGTCGTTGGAATTGATAGAAGAAGCCATTACAAAAAATGAGCAGCGAAAGTTGTATTTTGTGAATGCAGATTGCCTGAATAAAGTTTATAAAGACCCGGATTACAAGAAAGTATTAAATGCTGCAGACTACATCTTTGGTGATGGCATTGGAGTTAAAATTGGAAGCAAGATCACAAAAAATCCGATCATAGATAATGTGAACGGAACAGATATGCTGCCACTGCTCTGTGAACAATGTGAAAAATATAATAGTTCTATCTTCCTGCTGGGAGCAAAACCAGGCGTACCGGAAGATATGAAAAAAAATCTCGAAGATCAATACAAAAATCTGAAGATCGCAGGTTTTCATCATGGTTTCTTTGATAAAGAAAATGAAAGCAATAACATCGTGGATCTAATTAATAAATCAAAAACCGATATTCTATTAGTTGCCTTTGGAGCACCATTTCAGGAAACATGGATCCATAATTATGCTTCCAGATTAAATTGCAGCGTTCTCATTGGCGTTGGTGGTCTCTTCGATTTTTTTTCCGGTAATATGCCACGTGCACCAAAATGGATGAGAGCACTCGGTATCGAATGGGTGTATCGGCTGATGCAGGAACCCGGAAGAATGTGGAAACGATATATCCTGGGAAATCCTTTATTCATTTACAGAATTATCAAATGGAATTCTAAGAAATGAGGTTTTGATCATGAAAGAAATAAAAAAAGAAAAACAGGAAATAATCGATAAACTAACCGATAAAACCCTTAAGAAAAAAAAATCTCGCTACAATAGAAGACTTATCTTGTGGGAAATAACCATCAAAATATCTTTTACGCTAAAAAGGTTTCTTGATATTGTTTTCTGCGGAATTTTCCTGATCCTTTTCTCACCCATATTTGTATTCACTGCACTCTGCATTATCATCGAAAATCCGGGACCGATTTTTTACGGACAGATACGGGTTGGAAAAGACGGCAGGCACTTTGATTTCTATAAATTCCGCTCGATGGTTGTGGGAGCAGATAGGATGAAAGATGATCTGATCCAGCAGAATGAATCCGGCGATGGTGTTATCTTTAAAATGAAAAAAGATCCACGCATCACAAAAACGGGAAGGATAATTCGCAGGTTCAGTATAGATGAACTGCCCCAACTGATTAATGTGTTAAAAAGTGATATGAGCCTGGTGGGACCACGTCCGCCTCTGCCGAGAGAAGTGGCGGAATATACACTGGAAGACCGCAAGAGACTTCATGTCATTCCGGGAATAACGTGCATCTGGCAGGTTAGCGGAAGAAGTGAAATTCCCTTTGATGAACAGGTTTTAATGGATAAAAAATATATCCTTGAGAGTAAAAGTATTTTTAAAGATATTGCACTTTTATTCCGAACTGCCGGTGCGGTTTTTGGTGGAAAAGGTGCATATTAAAATAAAAGGAGAAAAAAATGAAAGTAGAACTAACTAAACAGGGAGAAATTGGTATCCTGAAAACGATCGGGAGATTAGATGCATCAAACGAAAAAGAATTTAAAGAAAAATTCCAGTCTTATCTTGCAGAAACCGTCTATTTTATTATGGATTTTTCGGAATTGGATTTTATCGACAGTACAGGACTGGGAGCAGTAATATCTTCCCTGAAAAAAGCTACGGAGATGGATGGAGACATCTATATAGCAAACCTTCAGGATAAGCCGAGAATGCTCTTTGAGATCACCCGAGCTTATAAAATATTTGAAGTGTTCGACGATGTAGAAACGGCGATCCTGGCTCTGAAAAAAGAAATATAACCCGGAGGATATTATGAAATGCCTGGTTTACTGCCCGGTTGAACATAGTGAATGGATGAAGGATTTTTTCCCGAATATCCATCCTTATTTCCTGAAAATACTTAATAAACCATTACTGGAATATTACATAGATTTCTGTGTTTTGAATAAAATATCTGAGATCCGTGTAGTAAAGAGTTCTACATCCAAGGAAATGGAAAATTATTTTCGGGACGGCATGCAGTGGGGATTGGATATTTCCTATAATCTCGCCAGACCGGGAGACAGCCTGAGCAAGATCATCCTGAAAAATTCCAGCTTTTGCAAAGATTCCGACCTGCTGATTATTCATGGCTTATGTTTCCTGAATTTTAAAAAAGATAATAATATTAACTTTTTTGCAAAACAGGATGAAAATAGGAAAGTGCATTCCGCTAATTCTGCCGTATATTTTTTTAAGAAAACAAAAAATCCTGCTGACATCGATCTAATTAAAATTATAGAAGATGCGAATGCCGAATTCTCGATCACACTCTTGAACGGAATAAAATCATATTATGATCTCTCGACGGACATCTTTATGAACAGACCGGACGATTACTTTCTTCCGGGCTATAATAACGAACCCGGAGTTTATATCGGCAGAAATGTTATTTACAATCCTAATTCGGTCACTTTAAAAAAACCAATCATGATCGGTGATAATGTGCAGATAAGAGATAATACACTTATCGGACCAAACAGTGTTCTGGGAAATAATATCATCATAGATTCTTCTTCTACAATTATCAAAAGTATCATCTACGAACAATCTTATATTGGAAGCGACCTGGAAGTTAATGAAAAGATCGTTTTTAAAAATCATTTAATAAATCCTTTTACAGGTGATTCTATTGAAATTGTAGATAAATTCTTTGTTTCCTCTATAGAGAAAAACATTATCAGCAGGTCTGTAAGAAAAATGGCTCACGGTTTTTTTGCACTTATTCTCATTATTCTTTATTTTCTGCCGTATTTGTTTTTTCTAATCTTTGGAAGATCAAAATATATCAAACCGGAAAGGAAAGAATGCTACATTTCCAAGGATAAAAAACTGAAAAAACTTTTGCATTGGAAAATTCTAAGATCAACTTTTAAAAGCAGAATGTTCATCCGGTTCTCTATGGATAAGTATCCTCTTTACTTTGAAGTTCTAACAGGAAATCTCTTACTGGCAGGAAATTGTATTCTTCCAAAGAATCCAAGTTCGTCAAAACTTATTTCAAAAATGCCGGTATATTTCCCGGGTGTTTTTGATTTCCCCGGAATGCTGCTGTCCTGCCCTGATGATGATGAATTTGAAATACATGAAATTTATTACATTCATAATACAAATTTTAAGATGAACCTGAGAATAATTAAACGAACACTTCTCGGCAGATTATTCTCGGCAAGGAGGTGGATAAAAAATGAGCTCTAAATACACAGTTTACGGATCGATCGTAATCGAGAATAAAATCGATAAAGACCTCGAACTTATCAGAAAAACCGTTCTAAAAGAAATACCGGAAAAAGACCTTTCGGCAGTAATATTAGGTGGAGGATACGGTCGCGGTGAAGGCGGCGTCCTATTCGATGGCGATAACGAACTTACCTTTAACGATTATGATTTTTTTGTTATCACACCCAAACTTTCATCTGCCATGAAGAAACATTACAGTTCGATATTCTATAAGCTTCACAAAGAACTTACTCCCAAGATAGGTATCGATGTAGATTTTGGTCCGATAGTTTTTGAAAATACGATCCCCAATATTCCTTTCAGCCTCATGTGGTTCGAACTGAAATACGGTCATATCGTCATCTACGGCAATAAAAATATTCTGCAGCCTCTGCCGGAATACAAGGGGAATAATATCCCGCTTGCAGAAGCCTTGAATCTTCTCCTGAACAGAGCGTCCGGTCTGGTTTTCGCAGAAAAGAAAATTCTGTCTGACAAAACTAATTCACAAGAAGATATCGAATTTATTATTAGAAACATAATGAAAGCACGAATCGCTGCCGGAGATGCATTATTGATGACAAACCGAACCTATGATCATTCTTATGTTCGCAGAGTGGAACTTCTGAAAAAAATAAAAGATAAACCGATAATACGGGAAAATAACTTTTTTGGAATATACTCTGAAGCAATGGAATATAAACTGAAACCGGAACATAAAAAGTTTGTAGATGCCGGGTTGGAAAAGGTCTTTACAGAAACAAAAAATATCTATCGAGAAATATATCTTTATACATTTTCAAAATATTTCAATAAGTCGTTAAACAATTTCGATGAATATCTCTCTGCTCTGAAAAAAGAAAAAAAAACACGCTCTCTCAAACAATTGGCAAAGAACTTCATCCTGAATTTCATGTTCGACAGATTCAAACATCCAATACCGGATGTTTATTTCAGGTATCCTCGATTTCGATTATTCTTTTCCATTCCATACCTACTTTTTTCCAGACCATTCGATAACGAATTGAGAAAAATGCTTTCTGCAGATACAGATGAAAAAATTTATGAAAATTATGTTAAATTATGGAATCGTTTTAATTAACAGGAGAAAACAGGATTGATGGAAAATCCACAGGTTCCCGAAGAAAGCGGAAGTGATCTGTTAAAATTTGATAAACGGATATTGTTCCTGACTATAAAAAGAAAGATTCTTTTTATCTGCATCGTTGCCTTCATTGCCATGATCATTGGCGGCATTTTTGCAAAATTTACAGTTGAAAACAGTTGGAAAGCCGAATGTATTTTAATCCGGCACAAGAAAAACCTGGCAGCCAAAACAGATGTTCCATATCTCTATCAGGAAATGGATTACAACACGATCCTTCAATCCATCAAAATGCGTAAAAATCTTCGTGCTGTTATCGATAGTTTAAAACTGGATACTGCTCCCGAAAATATCTATGGAGCCTTTAAGGTGAGCAGGGGAAGCCGTTCTAACCTGATAAGTATCAAAGCAACCAGTAAAGACAGAAATACCGCCGTAAATATGGCTAACATGCTCGGTGAAATCTTCATCTATAATTATATTAAGATACTTAATTCCTCTACAATAAAGATATATGATTACTATAAAGCTCAGCGAAATGTTTATGAAGACAGATTGATAACAATTCAAGATTCATTACAGAATTTTCGGGATACGAACAAGATACTTTCTCTGGAAAAAGAAACACAAAATCAATATGATAACCTGAAAGTTCTCGAACTTGAATTAATGAATACGGATATGAATGTAACTTCCCTGAAGACGAAGATAACAGATATTGCAGAACGGATAAAAGACCTGCCGGAAAAAGTGGAATTAACTTCGATCGTATCTGCCACTCAGAAAAAAGATCTGGCAGCAAAGAAGAATGAGCTGACTCTTTTAAAAAAGAAATATACAGAGAAAAATCCGAAAATAGTAAAACTCAAAAGCGAGATCAAAGCACTTGAAAAAGACATCGAAACAAAAAGTGACGAAGAAATTATTCCGGATCAGACAACTTATGGCAAGAACGAATTCAGGCAAAGTCTGCTCCTGGAAAAAACTCAATATGAAAATGAAGTGATCGCATCTGAAAAGAAGATCGGAGAATACAGGAAAAAGATCGCAAGTATTAAAGAACAGTTAAAATCCCTTTCCCCGCTGGAAAGAGAATATTATGACATTAAAAATAATGAAGCCACAATAAGAGAACAACTTAAAAAGATAAAGAACAGACTGGTGGAAACCAAGATCGCAATGGATTCCAATCTGAGTGATTTTGAAGTTCTGGAAAAAGCGGTTGCACCAAAATACCCGGAAGCTTCCGGTAAAAAAATGATCGTAATAGTTTTTGGCTTCCTTGCCTTTATCGGATTGTTCCTTCTTTTTGCAGGAAAAGAGTTCCTGGATTTTTCTATCAAGTCTGATTTCGATTTTCAGGAAATACTCAAGATCAAGCTTCTTGGTGAAATCCCGAATAAGGATAGTGTGCCGCCTCCAATATTCTATTCTCAGATCCAGATAATGTACGGACAGCTTAATTCCCTGCTTCCGGATAAAAAACCAGCGGTAATAACCATCGGTAATGATGTTCCGGAAACAGGTTCGACTTTTATCATACAGGAACTCTCCGAACTGATGATCTCTCAAAATAAAAAGATATTGTGGATCGAATCGATCGATGAAACCAGTGATGATATTACTCAATTTGAGATTAACAGGTTTTTGTACAATGCAAAATCTTTAGCACAAAAGAATATTAATATAATTACAGATCAGCTTCACAAAGCCTATTTCCTCTGCGATGAAAACACATTTAAAAGGGTTCTGGATTTCAAACAGTTAAATGAATTCTTCAGTCAGTTTCAATCTTATGATATCATTATCTGGGAACTTTTTGATGTTCATTTCAACCTGCATCTTTTCACGACCATAGCTTCATCCTCGGATATGCTGGCGTTCGTTGTTAGATTCCGACATTCAAATCGAACCCAACTTTCTAATGCGGTTGAATTCCTTAAAGATAACACGACTATTCCAATAGTTGGAATATTGAATGATATAAAAAAACCATATTTTAAATTGAAAATATAGGAGATAGAATGAAAAGAATTCTACTCTTCACAATGATCCTGCTTGCTGCCGGCTGTTCCAGAAATATCGTTATGAAAGATAGTACATTTCAGGCAGACCCACAATATCTTGAAGAAATCAAGGTAGAACAGAAAGAAGATGCCGAGATAATTGCCGAACTTCAAAGTTTACAGAATATCCAGAGCGATCTATACCACGTAAGCCCCGGTGATAAATTTAATATCTATGTTTATGATGAAACCGATCTCGATACGGAAGGCATCATCGTTAAACCGGATGGTACTATCTCTTTTAAACTTATCGGAGAAGTGCAGATAAGCGGATTAACCGTTGCCGAAGCAACTGCAAAGATCGAAGAAAGATTGAAAGCATACATCCACTACCCAAAAGTATCTATGATCCCGTATGAGCTTACGGGAGCGAAAGTAACAATTATGGGAAAGATCGTAAATCCCGGCTGTTATGAAATACAAAATAATACGAGAGTATTGGATGTCATTGCTACCGCCGGTGGACTGGCTTCGGGGTATTTCCAGAATAATACGGTTGAACTGGCAGACCTTGAACGAAGTTATGTGGTTCGGAAAAACCGTATCCTTCCTGTTGATTTCGTTGAACTTGTAAGAAAAGGAGATATGCTGCAGAATATCCCGCTTGTAGATGGAGATTATATCTACATCCCATCGAGTGTAAATCGAGAAATTTATGTGATCGGAGAAGTGATTGCTCCCGGTCATTTTCTTTTTAAAGAATCTATGACCGTGATGCAGGTAATAAGTTTTGCCCAGGGATTTAAAGAAACTTCTACCTCGGAAATCGCCGTTATTCGTGGCGGAATGAACCACCCACGCGTTTATAAAATTAATTTTAAATCTATCCTGAAAGGGGAATCACGAGATTTTCCTCTTAAACCAAATGATATCGTTTATGTACCTCGCAGCAAACTGGCAGAATGGAATAAAATGATCGGTCTGATAACACCCAGTCTGGAATTAATTCAGGGTGCCTGGATGGTTAAGGAAATTTTTAAAGAATGATCCGGATGAAACTGTTAAAGGGAAATATATGTCCAGTTTGAAGTATGTCATTTTTTTTCTAACACTGGTAATAGGTGTTCCCTTTGGAACCAAAATGGCAAAAAAAAACCCGAAAGTAGAAGATATTGTCTTTTTCTTCATGATGTTCTTCACGGTAGTAACTATAACTATCAATTTCGTTTCACGAGAACATTTTCGGGGGACATCACGTGGTTTCGAGATCGGTCTGGTAGATATCGCCATGCTGATTATCCTGCAATTGATCAAAGATAGAAAGCATCATTTTCCAACTGTGAAACTCCCGCCCGGATTATGGTTATACATTGTATTCTTTTTCTTCTGCTGGATTTCAATAGTCAACTCTGCGCCGGGATATGTGGTAAATTCTTATTTCGAGATCTGGAAGATGATACGAATGTATATATATTTCTGGGTTGTATACAATTATATAAACAGCTGGGAAAAATTCGATAAAATAATGAAATTCATCGCCATTATTATTATCTACATTACATTCACAGTTTTAAAACAAAAATATATGGAAGGACGATTTCAATGCCCGGGACCTTTTCCGCATCAGAACTCCCTGGTGATGTACTTAATTGTATTCAACAGCCTGGTCTTCTCTTATCTTTTAAATAGGAAGGGCGTGAAATTATGGTTCTGGCTAACAGTTTACGGGATGGGTGCGATCTGCATTATTTCCACATTATCACGAGCGGGAATGGTCTTCTTTGTACTGGCAAGCATAACGGTGTGGTTTTTTTCTTTTATCGCAGGATTTTCTGCCAAGAAGATCGGGATCACATTTATTCTGGTGGTATGTGCTACGATAGGTATTTTGCAGGCAATGGATTCTATTATCGAACGATTTGAAACAGCCCCGGAAGAATCCGGGCTCACACGGATAGCTTTAGCGAGAGCAGCAGTGGCAATGGCAAACGATAAAACTTTCGGGATAGGACTAAATAATTTCGGGGTTAAGATCAATCCGCCTTATAGCTATGGAGCAGATGTTTATGCTTTTATTCATAATGATAGAACACCACCGCCGGATTATGAAGAAAAAAACGGGCTTGTGGAAACAGCATATCTGAGTATCGCTGCCGAAACAGGCTGGCATAATCTGGGAGTTTATCTTCTCTTTCTTCTCACTTTTTTCTTTATGAATTTCAAAAATTATATTAAATTAAAAAAATCAGAATATCGATTCTTTGCAACCGGTTTGATAGGAGGTCTTTTTGCAATTTATCTCGAATCCACACTCGAGTGGGTTCTAAGACAGACAAACAATTTTTATCAGTTGATGTTTGTTTTTGCACTGATAGGTGCAATGACAAAGATATACAAACGAGATAAGCTGGAATCGAGAAGGGTAATAAATGCTACAGAATAATTCCGATATACGTTCGGATAAGAAATTGCTGGAAATGATAAACCCGATAATAGAGGAATCTCTTAATTTCGAGCAGAGAAGAGAAATATGCAATGTGCTGAAACGATTATTTCCAAGACCATTTTCCAAACATCTTGTTGATATCCGTTTAACTTTCTGTTTCATCAGGCACTGGTATCTTGTAATTCTTCTGGGAGAAGATATCCGCAAATTTGTAAGGATAACTCCGGAGAAAAAGGAAAGAACAGTGCTTTTATTTGTTTTGAATATTATTTTTTATTTTATTATGATAATGGGAATTCTGGCATCGCTTTTCATCTTCTTCTATATCATCAAAAGCATATTCGGGATAGATATTTTCCCAGATAAACATTTAACGGATTTTTTATGATCAAAGATACGAGGTTCAGTTTATGCGTATTCTTGTAATTTCAAACTACTATCCGCCTTTTTTCTGGGGAGATTATGAACCGGCATGTAAGGAAATGGTAGATCATTTATTAAAAAATAATCATAAAGTTTATATCTTAACGGGAAATTATGGCGTTCCCAAAAGAAACTCTTCAAAACCGGAACTTAACAAACCCTGCAGGATCTTAAAATATGTAAATTATGAAAATGCAAATTCCACTGAAAGATATCTTGTAGATAAATTCAACTTTAGAGCAACAAAACAGATGATCAAGCAGACTTTCCCTGATATTGTTTTTATCTGGAATATGAAAGGCATTTCCACTGCTCCCGTTTTTGCTGTTCAAACTATGAAGATACCACGGATATTCGATATTGCCAATCTCTGGCCGAATGCATATATCCTGCCCGGATTTGCTTCCAATATAAAAAGAATGCTTAAGAGGATCCTGCCAAATACTATAGGCGGAAAATTAGATCTGAATCCCAGCATCGTTACCTCGAACTGGATGGCTCAATCTCTTAAAAGGCGATATGGCTTGAAGAGAAGTTACGTAATTCCCAGAGGTGTTATGCTTCCCAAAAATGTTCATCCTAAAAAACAAAAACAAATATTAGAATATATCTTCGTTGGCAGAATTGACCATAATAAAAAAATAGAAATTGCCTTGAAGGCACTTCAACTGCTTAAAACAAAAGGGAAAAAATATAATTTTCAATTTAATCTTTATGGTGATGTTGAAACTTCATTTCTCATTAAACTTCAAAAGACCATACATCAATTGGATTTATCCGAAAATGTTCATTTCAAAGGAAAAACAGAAAATATCGATGTCGTCTATAAGCAAAGTGATATAACCATTCTTCCTCACCTGACCCAGGAAAGCAATATCCTGATCGCACTGGAATC
Source organism: Candidatus Cloacimonadota bacterium (assembly GCA_021108055.1). Classification (GTDB taxonomy): domain Bacteria; phylum Cloacimonadota; class Cloacimonadia; order Cloacimonadales; family TCS61; genus JACNIV01. The sequence goes on along the minus strand of JAIORR010000082.1, from coordinate 3,529 downwards.
TATGGCATATAAGAATAGCGTTGTGATCCCGAACCAATTTGGTGCAGCAGAGATAATCGAGCATAATATCGATGGACTTTTATTTGAACCGGATAATCCTGAAAGCCTCTATGAACAGCTCATCAGTATTCATGATAATTATGAAAAACGAATCGAGATCGGAGAAAATGCCTACCGAAAGATCAGCGAAAAATATGAAATCTCCATGATCGAGAAGAAGATAGAAGATATTCTTCTGCAGGAAGTAAATAAGCAGAAAAGGAAAGATCAGGGCAGGGAAAAATGAAGCTCACAAAAAACATTAAGCATCGAATTTATTCAATGGAAAAAAGGATAGTTTTATGAGGATATTCAAACTGAAAAATACGATCCAGGAATATGCATGGGGTTCTAAAACAATCATACCCGAACTTCTTGGCAAGACTTCTCCTGCCGAAAAGCCACAGGCAGAATTATGGATGGGTGCACATCCAAAAGCACCTTCAGTAATATTGCAAGATGGAAAGGAAATCTCTTTGGCGAATCATATAAAACAGGATCCCAAAGGTATCCTCGGGCAGGAAGTTGCAGAAATATTCGATGATAAACTTCCCTTCCTTTTTAAAGTTCTTGCAGCAGAAACGCCTTTATCTATCCAGGCTCATCCGAATTTACTACAGGCAAAAGAGGGTTATAAAAGAGAGAATGAACAGAGCATTCCTGTTGATTCTACCCGGCGAAATTATAAAGATGCTAACCATAAACCCGAACTTATCTGTGCTTTAACAACTTTCGATGCAATGTGCGGATTCAGGAATTATTCCGAGATGTGTGATCTTTTCCAATTTTTGCAATTGCAAAAAAATATTCCGGAAATTGAAACTTTTATTCAAAATCCCACGGGCAGATCATTGCAGATATTATTCAAGGAGTTGATGGAATTATCGGAAAAAAGAAAAAAAGAAGCTGTTGATCTCCTGCTTGAAAGATGTAAAAAAATTACACCTCGAACAGATGAAGAAAGATTCATATTCCAGTGGATAAACAAACTTTCCCAAATATATCCCGGTGACATCGGCATTTTTGCTCCGCTTCTCCTTAATACAATTAGATTACAGCCGGGACAGGCTCTCTACTTAGATGCAGGAATCCTGCATGCATACTTGAAGGGAGCGGGAATAGAGATCATGGCAAATTCGGATAATGTGCTTCGGGGAGGATTAACTCCAAAACATATCGATGTTCCCGAACTGATGAAAACGCTTTCTTTTTCTGCAAAACCTCTCGAAATTATCGAACCTGTTTCATTTGACGATGTAGAATTTATTTATGATACTCCGGCATATGAGTTCAGACTTTCGATTATCAAATTAACGGAAAGTATTAAATTTTACAATGCAAAAAAACGTTCCGGTGCAGAGATCATTCTGTGCAGAACCGGATTTGCAGAAATCGAATGGGATAGAGAAGAGAAACTTACACTAAAAAAAGGTGAATCCATATTCATTCCATTTTCAGCAGGAAAATATAAAATAGAAGGGAAAGCGGTTCTTTACAGAGCAACTATCCCTGTTCCCGGAACTAAGAAAAAATAAGCAAAGAGGATATTATGACGCAAACAGGATTAAGAAAAACAATGATAATCAATACCATCTCAAATTACGGGAAATTGCTTCTTGGTATTTTTATAACCATCTTCTTGACCAGATTATTATTTCTGGGTCTTTCCCGCGAAGAATATGGTATATGGGCGCTTTTATGGTCTATTTTCGGATATTCTCTTCTCCTGGATTTTGGTTTTGGAGCAGCGATCCAGAAATCTACAAGTGAGACTAAAGTAACAAAAGAATGGGACAAATATAACAGGCTCATCAGCACGGTCTTTATCAATTACCTGTTCATGGGAATCCTCATAGCAGCGATCACTTTGTTCATGGCTCAATATCTTCACAAGATGTTCAATTTCAATTCTGCGGATAGTATTTCCTATTATAAAAAGATATTCATAATGTTTGGAGTTGGAACGGCTGTCATCTTCCCATTTGGCTTTTTTGTGGAAGTGCTGCGTGGTATGCACGAGATCAAATTGCGGAATTTTATTCAGATGGCTTTCACAATATTGAATTTCGGTTTGATGTATTATGTGATAAAATCCGGCTTTGCCCTAAAGGGAATGACGATAGTTACAATTGGAATTAGTTTGCTTACAAACCTGGTGATGGCAGTTTATTCCTTCAGGAAAATCCCTACTCTAAAAATTTCACTTAAATTATATGATTTTAAATTGCTGAAACAGGTAATGACATTCTCCATCTTTGCATACATCATTACATTCACAAACCTGATAATTTACAGGACAGACCAGCTTGTGATATCCATTTTTGCTTCAGTCTCATTGGTGGCTGTTTACCAGATCTCATCCAGACTGGCAATGACATTCAAGCAGTTCTCTTCTCAGTTTCTGGATAATCTTGCACCGGTAGCAGCAAGTCTGTTTGCTTCCAAACAGGATAACAAACTGGCAAAAATATTGATAGAATCCAACCGTTTACTCGGTTTTGTTTCCACTCTACTTCTCGTGCCACTGGTCGTTTTCGTTAAACCGCTGCTGCAAATATGGCTTGAATTAAGTGATCCGGATGGAATTAAAGTTGCCATTATCCTGCTTTTTTCAATGTATATTATCGTCTTCTTCCGAAGCTCATCTAAAAATGTGTTACTTATGGGAAATAAACACAAAACGCTTTCGAGAGTTGCCATAATCGAATGCATCGCCAATCTGGGATTAAGCATTTTCCTTATTTACCGTTTGGGAATTATCGGCGTTGCGATTGGAACATTTATTCCTAATTTGATCATTACTGTTTTGTATAGCATTCCGCAGGCTATAAAGTTTTCGGAAATATCTTTTAAAGAATTTATAATGCAATCTGTAATTCACAGTCTCTGGATAGGAGCTGTCACTTTTGCTTTTGCCTATGGATTGAGATACCTTCTATATCCCACCACATTCCTGATGTTGCTTATGGTGTGTGCTTTAACGGCAATATTCTATCTTGTTCTTTATTATTTTTTCGGAACTTATGGCTGGGAAAGAAAGCAATTGAAAGAATTCATAAATAAGAAATTAAAAAGAAAATAGAATCTGGCATCAAGCTATAACTCATCATTGGGTGTTTGTCGGAAGGGGGCAAATGAGTTCGATGAAAATCAAGATATCCTGTCTTTCCGTCAGTTGCCGGACACGGTCTGAGAATATTTTCAAAGAATTATTCGACCCCTTCAGTGTCATTGTTGTTTTGTTTTATTTATGCTCAACCACTTTGTGGTTGTTATAGGTTGCGAAAAATTATTTATGAAAGGTTATAAAAAATGTTTTTAAAATCGGAAATAATATCGATCAATGACCCACTCTTTTTTAACTCGTTTAATTTTTTGTTTCTATTTAACTGGGCAGGTGTGGGAAACAAGATCATATAACAAAGATAATACGCCTTCACGGCGTTCAGAAAAATACAAAGTAACCTTCCGAATCTTGAATATAAGAAAA
>JAIORR010000282.1 GCA_021108055.1 Candidatus Cloacimonadota bacterium | reverse complement strand
CTTCACAACTCTGCAAAAATTCTTCTAAATGTACCGGAGCCGTTCCTACTTTTCCAACTTTAATACCGGCAGCATGATTTGCCAGAGCAGCAGCATCCGTAAGATTTGCATTGCAGCTTAAAGCTAACGCAAGTGAAGCCACCACCGTGTCTCCTGCTCCGGAAACATCGTAAACTTCTTTTGCCACTGTAGGAATGTGGGTAAATTGTAAGTTATGATTTGAATCTGAAAAAGAGCCATTTTCCCTTATCCCTTTTGCCTTATCCATTAAACTTTTCTCAAAAACATACATCCCATCAGCACCGGCAGTAATGATAACATTCGTATCAAATTTATCTGAAAGGTATTTCCCTGCTTTATAGAAATCATCTTCATTATCAATCGATACACCACTCATTTCCTGAGTTTCTTTTTTGTTTGGAGTAATAAGAGTCGATCCTTCATACCAATTTTTATGCTTTGGTTTGGGATCGACAATAAGTAAAATATTTCTTTTTCGGGAAAGCTGCTTTAACTGTTCTATCAGTTTTTCCGTGATAGTTCCTTTTGCATAATCAGAAACAATTATAGCTGAAAGATCGTTAATATCTCTCAGTTTTTGTAAAAATTTATCTTCCAGATGAGTTTCAATGTAATCGGTATTTTCATGATCGATCCTGAGCAATTGCTGATTTAGTCCGATAACACGCGTCTTTCTGATCATATTCTTTTTGGGATCTGATAGAACACCGTTTGTATCGATTCCGAATTCCCCAGCTTTATTAATAAATATAGTTTTAAAATGATCGTTACCGGCAACTCCCAAAAGATAAGCTTTTCCACCTAAAGTAGAAACATTAGCAGCAACATTGGCAGCACCGCCAAGAGCATATTTTTCTTTTATTACCTTTACGATCGGAACGGGTGCTTCCGGAGATATTCTATCTACCTTCCCATAAATGTATTTATCGAGGATAATATCACCGATAACTGCTATTTTCTTTTCTTTAAATTTTTCTAATATTTCTTTCATGGTTATAAAACAATGTTCTATCTTCCCGCCGAATGCCTATGTAGATTCTCACAATACTTGATAGGATTGTAATCAATTCAAAACTTTTTTAGTAATAATAATCTTCTTCTTCATATCCTCGTTGAAAATCCACTGAAAACTAACAACTTAACACCGGACACAGCTTCGCCCTGTAACTTACAGGGTAAGTAGCTTAATTTGAACAAATTCTTAAGCAGCAGCATAAATGTCAACGTTTTTGTAATGGCATTTTCACAACTTTTTTTGCATTGAAAACACACAAAACTTATTGACATAAAAACCGTCACTTTCGTTAATGCAAAAGATTTAAAATAAAAATATAGATAAAACTTTAGGAGACAGGATGAAAAAAAATAAAGAAACTCAAAAAAGCAGCCCTATTCTTTCCGGTTTAATAAACATGTTCTTTGAAATGATAAAACATTTTATCAAAGACTTTGAGAATATTCGAAAAGTAAAGAAGATAGATAATTTCAGTGATAAATTCTCTAATATGGAACACATGCTTCTTCGTCTGGAAGATAAGATCCGGAATAATCGCCGATATATCGAAGACTTGAAGAACAGAATACTCTGGGGTAATATCATCACGATCATCCTGCTTGGAATAATTCTGTATCAACTGATTAAGTAAGAAATATCCCTGTAACTTTGAATGCATGCTTTCCTGTGCGAATTATCAAATTCGAACCAGATATGAATAGTATTCTGCGGTAACAAGCCTTCCGCTTTTTCTGCCCATTCAATTATTGTGATTCTATTTTCAAATATTTCGTGAAGACCCAATTCCAGAACTTCCTCTTCAGAATCGATCCTATAAAGATCTAAATGAGAAATACTATATTTCCCGTTGTATTCATTCATTAATACATAGCTGGGACTGTTTACGTTTTCCGATACACCAAGGTATTCACACAATTTCTGTGTAAAAAAAGTTTTTCCTGTTCCCAGCTCGCCATACAATGCAATCACATCACCTTTTTGTAAAAACGGAGCAATTTTTTCTGCTAAAGTTTTTGTGTCTTCTTTTGAATTTATAATAAATTCTTTTATATATCCCATAATTTTTTTCACTGGCTGGTATGATTCTTCGTCGAATGCCTTCGTTAACTCAAGACTTTTTCGGTTTGCAAACAGCAAGTGGCAGTATCATCTCTTCCATAGAAATGCCGCCATGCTGGAAAGTACCATTGAACTGTTTCATATATTGATGGAATGAATTTGGGTAAACAAAATAATAATCGTCCTTTGCCAGTGCATAATTATCTACAACACTCATTTGGGGAAGACCGTATTCTTTGGGATTTTTTATATGCAAAGTATGTTTCTTATTGCTGGTCAAGTTCTTTCCCTGTTTATACCGAACTGTCGTTGTGATCTGCTTATCGCCAACAATCTGGCTGGCTCGATTAACTCTGATCGAACCGTGATCTGTGGTAATAACTACCGTTGCATCCTGCTTTTTGATCATCTTTAGAGCTTCATACAGACTTGAATGCAGAAACCAATGTTTTGTAAATGCCCGCAATGCTTCTTCATCCGGTATTGCTTCTTTCAATATCGGGCTTTTTGAACGGTGGTGTGCAAGCAGGTCAAGGAAGTTATAAACCATAACGATCAGTTTTTCGTTTTTCCATGAATCAATTTTTCGCAGAACATAATTTCCTTCGTCGATATTAAATATTTTTATATATTTACTTTTTTCCAGATCATAACCGAGATCGCTCATATGAGCATCCAGAAGTTGATGTTCATTACGATTCCGGCTGCTATCGGTATTCCGGAAAGCTTTTTGAAATTTCCAGAGGAAGTAATCCGCTGAAGATCGAATTCCTCGAATATGGCGTAGCAGTAGGTAAAATCGAATAATACAAATCTAATTCAACATCAAACATTTCTTTTAAGAACGGTTCGATAGCATAATACTGATCCAACCGCATGCAATCCAGCACCAGGAAATAAACCGGTTTACTACTTTTTAATTGAGGTATCAGAAACTCTGAAATCACATCGAACGATAAGAAAGGTCTATCATCGGTTTCCAACCAACTTTTATAAACATCAGCAATATAATTGCAAAATTCAGCATTGCAATTATGCTTTTCCAGGAAGTGCATTTGGGTTAAAGTTGCATCATTTATTTTATCGAGATATGTATCCCATTTACATATATCTTTGTAAATATCTGTCCATTCTTCTGCATTTGGAGAAGAAAATAATTTCCTGTTCAAGTCTGCAGAAAACCGGGCATACTCCTCACCTGTTCTGTTCTTCCTGATCTCATCAGCCTCGAAGATCTTTTTTATTGCCATGATTATCTGATTGGGATTAACAGGCTTGATCAGGTAGTCTGCGATTTGTCCGGCAATGGCATCTTCCATTAAACCTTCTTCTTCGCTTTTGGTGACCATAATTACCGGAATTTCCGAATTGATCTTTTTTATCTCTTTCAGGGTTGTAAGTCCATCGATGCCCGGCATCATTTCATCGAGAAGGACCAGATCATACTTCTTATTCAGAACAGAATCTATCGCATCAGATCCATTCGATACTGTTTCTACGGTATAACCTCTTTCCATGAGGAAAAGAACGAAAGGCTTCAGATGTTCCATCTCATCATCGACCCACAAGATTTGTAATTGATTCATAATAACCCCCAAATAATTATTTTCTTGAAAATAAAAAACAAGTCTGTTTTACAGTTTTTTCCTCCAGCTATGGGTTACTATTTTCATTCTCTCTGACATCATTAACTTCCTGTTATATTATATTTTATAATGATTTAATCGGTTCATAAACGTTTTCTTCTTTTGGAAATTTTTCCTTTTTAACTTCATTGGAATATTCTTTAATTGCTTTTGGAATGACACTGCTGAGGTCTATATATGTTTTTACAAATTTTGGTTTGAAATCTGTCATTCCCAGGATATCGTGATAAACAAGAACCTGTCCGTCGGTAAATCTTCCAGCACCAATTCCAATAGTTGGAATAGATAATTGCTCTGTTATTTCTTTTCCCAGTTTTTCGGGAATACCTTCCAGCACCAGCATAAATGCTCCGGCTTTTTCGATCTCCTTTGCCTGACCCAATATTCTTTTATGATCTATTTCCTTCCTGCCCTGAACTGAGAAACCGCCGAATGAATGAATAGATTGAGGAGTTAAACCGAGATGAGCGATCACTGGAATTTCACACTCTATAATGGCTTTAATAGCTTCTATCCTGCCTGGTTTCCCACCTTCGAGTTTAACTGCATTTGCTCCGCCTTCCACAATAAGGGCTGCAGCGTTTTCTTTTGTCTCTTCCGGAGTGATGTGGTATGTCATGAACGGCATATCTGCAACGATAAAAGTATCTTTTGCACCGCGTCTTACTGCTCTTGTGTGATAGATAATATCATCCAGGGTTACATTTAATGTATCATTATATCCCAAAACGACCATTCCCAGGCTATCCCCCACGAGGATAATATCCACATTTGCAGCTTCCGCATATTTACCGGAAGGATAGTCGTATGCCGTAAGCATCACGATCTTCTCGTTCTTCCGCTTCATCTTTTTAAAGGTTCGAATATTGTTCATTGTTTCCTCGAAAATTTGATTCAATTTTGCAACTTGAACCACACGTTAATTCTTTCCTAAATACCTGTCTCTCTCACTATAGATACATCCGCAATATTGCTGACGATACATTCCCAATTCTTTGGAAAGTCTGATCCCTTCTTTCCAATATTGCCGGAAATCCCGGTAAAAGAATTTTATTCCGTATTCCTCTCCCAGCGATTCTCCGATCTCTCTTATCATATCATGTTTCTGAAATTTGCTGTAAAGAAGCGTGGTCGTGAAAAGATCAAAATTTCCTTTTTTTGCAACGATAGCGGCATATTTCAAACGATCATAATAACAACTTCCGCATCGTTCATTTTCTCTGAAAGCAGTTTTCTGCAGGAAATCATCCAGGTTATATTCATCTTTATAGATCATCCGAATATCTTCTTTTTCTGTAAGTTCCTGCAGGGTTTCCAGTCTTTTTTGATATTCCTGGTAAGGATGAATATTCGGATTGAACCAGAAGCCATGGATATCGAATCCTTCTTGTTTCAAATGAAAATAAGGTGCGATAAAACATGGTGCACAACAAATATGAACGAGTATTTTCATCTTATTCTCCTGCTATAGAACAGGAAAATTCCTAATATTACCGTTAATTTATTAAAATTCTTTAAGCAGGTTGGAAGCAATGACCGATCTCTGGATCTGGTTCGTTCCTTCATATATCTGGGTTATTTTAGCATCCCGCATCATTTTTTCGACCGGGTATTCTTTCATATATCCGTATCCGCCCAGGATCTGAACAGCATCTGTGGTAACTTTCATTGCCATATCGGAAGCAAAGACCTTGCACATCGCAGATTCTTTTGCAAAACGTTTTGCGCCGGCATCCATCATACGGGCAGTAGCCCTTACAAGTGCTCTTGCAGCTTCGATCTGAGTTGCCATGTCTGCCAGCATAAATTGAACTGCCTGGAAAGATGATATCGGCTTCCCGAATTGATGTCTTTCCTTGGAATATTTCACAGCTTCTTCATAAGCTCCCTGTGCTATTCCCACAGCTTGTGATGCCACCATCGGACGGGATTTATCCAAAGTTTTCATAGCTATCATGAATCCGTTCCCTTCACGTCCTATAAGATTTTCTTTGGGAATGCGACAATTATCGAAGATCAATTCTCTTGTTGCAGATCCGCGGATTCCCATTTTATTTTCTTTCTTTCCGAAAGAAAAACCTTCCGTACCTTTTTCTACTATAAAACAGGAAGCGCCACGTGCACCTTTAGATTTATCTGTAAGAGCAAAAACTGTATAGATCTCAGCTTCACCACCGTTTGTTATCCATTGTTTGGTTCCGTTCAGAACATAAAAATCTCCATCTTTTACAGCAGTTGTTTCCAGCCCGCCAGCATCAGAACCGGCATTTGCCTCTGTAAGTGCAAAAGCTGCCAGTTTCTCTCCGTTGGCTATCTGAGGTAAATATTTCTGTTTCTGTTCTTCGTTTCCGGATATCAGAATAGGATAGATCCCCAAGCCCGTTCCACCCAGAGCAAGACCGATACCACCGCAAACACGGCTTAACTCTTCCGTAACGATAGCGACATCCGTAACCTTTCCGCTGATACCGTCATATTCTTCGGGTATTAGAACAGCAAATAGGTCTGTCTGCCGAAAAACTTCTACGATCTCCCATGGAAATTCGTTTTCTTCATCATATTTTGCTCGAACAGGTTTGATCTTTTCTTCAGCAACTTTGCGAGCTATTTCCTTTATTTCCAATTGGTCTTCTGTTAAGAAATAATCCATAATTCCTCCTACATATAACTTCACATATTTTCAATTTACAAGTTTTTCTATCATCTTTTTTAAGTCAAACAAATTAAAGGTTTCTAAGTTTTACATATCGTTGAAAAAGTAATTTGAACTGTTTATCTTCAAACCAATGGCTTGTAAACCTCAGGTATTACCAGATCGAGTTTGGAAATTTACAACAATCCATACGGATCGATATCGATTACCTGCTTGATCGTACTGCCAAGCTTCAGGTTCTTCTGCAGGTAGCTGACCGCAGCGGACAGCACCTTTATGGAATCTGCTTTAATGATGAGATGAAAACGATAACTATTCTGGATCTTCACCAGAGGAGCTTGAACAATACCCAGAACCTTAAATGTTTTTGGTTCAAAATGGTTTTTTAATTCTTCTATAATATTATTATTTTTAAATACCTGAGTCCTCAGATATTTTAAATCTTTATGTGAAAATAGAAATCGAGCAATCCGGAAGGATGGCGGATATTTCAGAGCTTTCCGAAGCCCCAGTTCAATTTTTGCAAACGATTCGAAATCCTGCTTTGTAGCACAGGTAATGGCAAAATGATCGGGATTGTAAGTTTGAATTATAACCTCTCCCGCTTTTTCACCCCTGCCCGACCTTCCTGCAACTTGCGTTAACAGTTGAAAAGTTCTTTCTGCAGCTCGAAAATCGGGAATGTTTAAACCAATATCAGCAGATATTACTCCCACCAGAGTTACATTTGCAAAATCCAGACCTTTGGCGATCATCTGGGTTCCCAGAAGAATATCGATATTCCCGTTCCTCATTCGCTGGAACATAGATTCATAGCTTTCCTTTTTCCTGGCAGAATCAGAATCCATTCTGAGTATCCGTGCAGTTGGAAAAATGATCTGCAATTGCTTTTCGATCTGCTGCGTTCCTGCAGCACCGAAATTGAACATATAATTTCCGCAATCCGGGCATTTGCGAGGCATATCTATCGTGTGTCCGCAATAATGACAGATCAATTGCTGGGTTCTGCTGTGAAAGTTCATACTGATCTCACAATTCGGACATTCAAAGAGTTTACCACAGGAAATACATTGCACGAACGAAGAGTGTCCTCTCCGGTTTTGAAAAAGAATTATCTGTTCCTTTGCTTTTAATTTCTTTTCTATTTTTTCTTTTAAAGCAAACGATAGAAGTTGTTTGTGATCTTTTTCTTTTCGCATATCGATTATCCGAACGGAAGGAAGTTCATACGAAAGCGGACGCTTTGTTAATTTCAGCAGATTGTATTTTCCTGTTTGTACATTCTGCCAGCTTTCCAAGGAAGGAGTGGCAGTTCCCAATATCACTACTGCATTTGACATCTTTGCCCTGACAATGGCGATGTCTCTGCCGTTATAACGAGGAGTTTTATCCTGTTTGTAGGAAGTTTCGTGCTCTTCATCCACGATGATGATCCCGATATTATCCAGCGGGGCAAAAATTGCGCTTCTGGCTCCTATCACGATTTTACTTTCACCGGAGTTTATTTTGTTCCATTGTTCCCATCTTTCACGGTCGTTCAGGTGGCTGTGAAGAATTGCAATATCTTCACCGAACGCATTGAAGAACCGCTCTACCATCTGTGGAGTTAAAGATATCTCGGGAACAAGCATCAGGGCAGTTTTTTCTGCATCTCTACATTTTTTTATCACCTGAATATAGACTTCGGTTTTGCCGCTACCGGTAATTCCAAAAAGCAGGAAAGTCTGGAATACTTTTCTGGTTATGAACGGTTTTATTTCATCAATTACACTTTTTTGTTCTTCAGTATGTTTTATTTTCTTAAAAGTTCTTTTATCAGGAAGAAAGGTATTTTTTGTTTGAACTTCTCTGGGTTCGATTCTCAGAAGTCCTTTATTTTCGATAGCTTTAAGAACAGATCGACTGACATCATTTACTATTTCCGAGAGAGCAATATCATTCCCTTTTTCCTGTAATTTTTTAAAGGCTTCAGTTTGTTTTGGTGTAAGTTCAGGAAGTTTATCTAATGGATTGAGTATAATAAAATTAGCTATCTTCTTTTTGATCTTTTCATCATAAGTTCGTTTAATTTCGATAATTCCTGAATTCTCTAATTTTTCCAGCCAGAAATTGAATAATGATGTTTTCAGTTCTAATTTATTTTTCAGCTTTGGAATATCTTCCCAGTTAATACTGTTAATTTTTTTTAATATTATCTCGGGTGTTTGGTCGTTTTCATTACTATGTTCGTCAGATATTTTTCTAACCTGTCTTTGAATTTGAATATTGAAAGCCGAAGGAAGCATAGCTGAAAGGGTCAGACCTAAACTGCATTGATAGTAGTTACTTATCCATTTTGCCAGATTCAGCAGGTTCTCTGATATTTTGGGTTTTTCATCAATAACATCAAGGATATCCTTATACTTCAATTCGGGATCGATATGTTCGTTTTTTTCTATAACAATACCAGTATGAAATGTGCTTCCCAAAGTAACCAGAACACGACATCCATGAGAAATATCTTCTGCTGTCCTGTAGGTAAAGGATCGGCTTATTCTAACTGGTAGAGCTATATCATAATAATTCATATGTATAAAAAAAGCCCTCCATTAAGAGGGCTGTATATTAAGTAAAAGGTTATTTGTAGAATTTCATTCGGAAAGTATATCCGATCGGTTCTTTTACCTTTATTTTCCAGTTCTTTACGATCTGGCGACATTTGTTCAGGAATGTCTCTGTGAAATAACTTCCTTTTACCTCATCAATATCGACAGCTGCAACGGTGCCGCTTCCACTGATAATAATTGATATTTCTATAGTACCATACATATCCATCATCATAGATTCAACCGTAAATAGCTTGGATATCTGTGGCTTATATGCACTAACTATCTGATCTATATTTGCCAGTTCTGTTTTTGCTTCAGGAGTCATTTCTTCAAGCTTGATGTTTGCTTCTTTAACCATTTTAATGCCGGCAAATCTTCTTCTTACTGCAGCAAATTGTTTCTTGCTTTCTACCTTGGTTACCTGATAGTTACCTACAGTTCCACCGAGACTTGCCATATCAACTTCTTCGAAGCCACCTGTTCCACCAAGGTTAAGTTCTTCCATACCTCCAAGGTCACCAATACCATCTCCGAGACCTTCAAGATTAAAGCCGCTGGAACCGGCAACATCAAGTTCGGCCGCACCTTTTGTTGCTTGTTGGGAACGACTTGAGCCCTGCCCTCCCGTACCTGCTGCTACAATTTCGTTTACTTCCGTAACTTCCAGGAGAACGTTAGCAAAATCTTCAGATCCTTCACCACCCGGCATACCTGAACCCAGCGATAAACCGAACTCCTGTTCAAATTCGGATGATGACATTGCTGCTGCCTGTTCAACCTGTTCTGAAATATCTTCTTCAGTTTCCTCCGGACCACGTTCAGTTTCAGAGGGTCCAACATCTTCAACTTCTTCTACAATTTCTGGTGTAACCTGAGTTGCAAACTCTTCAATTCGATTTAAACGTTCTGCAAAATCTATTACTACCGGAGGTTCATAAAAGCTTTCTGCAATAAACAGTCCTACACCTGTAACCAATATCCCAAGTAATATAAAAATTCGTGTAAATTTTTGTTGCGGAGTTAGTGGGGAAAATCGTGCAAATTGTTTTGCAATTGCCAATTCTTCGGAAGTTGGAACATACATATATTGTGAGGAGAAACTATATTCAATTGCCCATTTCTCTCCAAATAAAACTTTTCCTGTTGTTGAAGGATCGAGTGTGAGATAATTTTTTTTAAGCAATTTTGCTCTTTCCAGATCATCTCTGCTAAGTTCTTGGTTATTTTTCCTTATGGAAACTTCCATTCCTTCACGCAATTTCAGTCTGAAAGATGAACCTCTTTTAGAAACCAGAGTATATTTCTCCGGAAAAGCTTTATCCAGTATTTGCCAGAAAATATGTTTATCGCTTCCAATAAAGAATTTATTGTGAAAATCCCTTTTATGCCTTACGGTATCCAAGTATCTTTCCTTGTATTTAAGTTTTAAATTTAATATTTTATCAACCATAAGCACTCCTTATCTATGAACCTAAGACTTCATTTTTGTCATCGGTGTGAATAGTAGAGAAATATATATTTGCAAATGACGCCTGGGCACTGAATTTTATAAACTCCGTAATAAACCTGCATTCTAATTGTTTATCTGCTTGTATTAAAAGACATGGTTTACCGTTCATTGAAATGATCTTTCTCGATTCCATTTGCAGCAACTGGAGTAAAGACTGTCTGATATCGTGTTTTAACATAAAATCCTGTAGAGAACTTACAGGAATATTTTCGCTACCATATAGTATCTTATCGGTGTATATTTTCACAAAGACCACCTGTCCACTTTCTATAAGTTCATTTGTTGTAACTGTTGTAGGAAGCAACATTCCTTCGGGAGCATTTTTCTGACTGGCATCCATAGAAATATTTTTGATCATAAAAACCAGTAAAATTGTAAGAATATCAATTAATGAAGTAATATTAAGGTCTTTTGTCTTATTTCCCCTTATTCTTTGTTCATGGCCACTCGAGGTAAAACTTCTATTAACAACACTTGAGACTCTATTCATATCGAACTCCTGCGTTATTTTGCCTTATAGTATTTAGTAGCTGTTGTTAAATACTTTATATTAGGAAAACCATTGCTTTTACAAACATCAATCGATCTTAATAAAATATCGAACTTAACGTTTGGATCTGGTATGAGATTAATCGTCTGTTGATTTTCATAAAGTTTTTTCATATGAGAAACAGTCTGATCTAAAGTTATGAAGTCATATTTTCCGGAAGCTAATTGTGGTATTTTCATTACATCTTCATTCCCTTCGACCTTAACCTCAAACCGATCTATTAGTAATCCTAAGGTTAATTCTTTTGGTGTTTCTTCTGTTTGTTCGCCGGAATCATCTCCTCCACTTCCCGATGACTGAGTAGGAAGAGTGATCTCAATCATCGCAAGATGAACCGAAACCATAATAGTCATTAACATCGGGATAATAACAATGAAGAGATTCATTATAGGTATCAGATTAGGTTCTCTATTTTCGTGTTGAGATCCTGTTCTATTTTTAGATGGGCCGTAAGCCATGATATCAATCCTTCATTGAATAAGTAATCTGGTTTATTGTTTTAACACTATACTCATCAATATCGTTGATAATTTTATCTGCTCTTGATTGAAGAGCACCTTTTATAAGCATTGTAGGGATTGCAACAATAAGTCCGTATGCAGTAGTTCCCATTGCCATTGAGATACCTTCGGTAAGAAGTCTGCTTTTGTCTGCTTCTGCAGCAGTGCCTAATGCATCAAAGGCATTTACAAGGCCGAAAATGGTACCGAGAAGACCCAGCAAAGTAGAAACTTGTGCAACAATATCGAACCAGAATAAACCTGCTTCCACATGTGGTATTGCTTGAAGTCCTGCTTCGTCAAATGAGTTTTGAAGATGTCTTTGCAGTTCTATTCCTTTTTTCCCTGATTTCAATCCATCATTATAACCCAGTAATCCGCTCCAGAAGATAAAACCAATAGTTGTACGTTTGAACTGAGCGCAGACACGGATAGCTTCTTCTGTCTGGTTATTTTTAATATAACCTTTCAATTTCAGATAAAATCTTTGAGTATCCAATTTTTCTTTAACAGATAATTGCCAATACTTAATAACAGCCAGAATTATCATGACCACTAATAAGAACGAAATCAGATACATAAATGCGCCACCGTTGACAAACATCTCTACAAGATTCACTGCAGAAAGATTTGCCACACTGAATAAAATGATCAATAATAAAATCCCTTTCAATAACCCTTTTTTCATTATAGGCCTCCCTAATATAATAATTTATTCGACTTCTTAAATTTATTGATTGTATTTAGTTTAACGGTAGAACCATGATCGGTTTCAGTTCTGATCATAAGTGATGCATTATCAGGTTTTCTGATCTCTACTTTTACTTCTTCATCCGCTTTACTTTTCAATTTCTTAATATTTTTAAATTTCCCGGAAGCTGTATTTTCCTTAGTATTATTCTGTGCAATGCCAAGGCTTGATAGTACAAGGAGAAAAATAATTATAATAATCCTTTTCATCACTCACCTCTTTTTTTGAAGTAATAACATCAATTTCAGTTTCATATCAATATATTTTTTTTAATCTTTCCAATGTCAATCTTTATTTTTTTACAATATATTCCATCGAAAAGATAAAGCCTTTATATTCTTTTCCGCCAATCACTTTAGCCAGTATTATATTTTTACCTGGTTTTAATTGAGTAACGGAAATTTCATGTGACATCACTTTTTTCAATTTATCGTCAACCAGCAGATCCTGAGAATCAATAACAAGTTCATCATTGATCCAAATAGATACCGAATTTTGTGCAATGAATTTGGCTGAAGCGTTAAAAACTTCATTATCAATATTAATTTCTTTTTTGAAATATACTGTTTCCACATTATTAGAATCTATCTCCGGATACCAGATACTAAATGCTTCACTATTTTCCATACCATACATTTGAGATTTAAAGAATTTAAAATTAGCTTCGGCAACCAATTTCCATTCAGAAGATGTATCAGTTTCAGTTACATTATCAGCTTGTGCGTATGCCAGTGAATCCTGCTGTGAATCCAGTGAATCTTGTGATGTTAATGAATCTGCTGTTTCGATATTAGTGTTTGTTTCAGGTTCTGAGGTTTCATCTCCTTCTCTTTTTGAATACCATGTATAATCAGAGAATAAATATCTTTTTTCTGTGGTTTTGAACAATTCAAGTTTTTCTTTATCATATTGCAATGTTATAGAAGAAGCAAATTGTGTAGAACTCTGTAATGATGTATCTTTTTCTAATTTGAATACAATGAAGTCCGTTCCTGATTGGATATCTGGAATAAATGAAATAGAATAACATGAAGCTGAAACTCCATTAATTTCGATCATATCATTTTCGAGCGTTGATTCTGCTTCAACAGGAACATCGTCAATAAGTATTTGAACAGGTTTATTGTAACTATATTCTATTGTAATAAGTTCTGGTATTATTTCAGCTTCGAGCGAAGTAGAAAGGAATACATCCATTCCGTTTGGTATTTCGATAACCTCTGCAAATTTGAAGACTAAAGAATCCGAGCTGATTTTTACATTATCCCAGAGTGAACTGATATTTTTTGAACTTGCATAATCTCGAATTTCAGAATTATTAATTTTCCATTCGGAGTTTGTGTAAATATTTTCGTATATTTTAGGTTTCCTAACATGCAATTCTACAAGGCGATTATTGGTGAGGTCTGTCCATTCGTCAGAGTAATTTTTACCATCATAAAAAGTTGCCAATAATGTATTATAAAGTTGAACTGCTTTCTTTGTAAAATCCAATGCTATCTTATTTCCATGATTCAAGATAGCAGTTTTATACTGCTTTTGCTGAACGGGATTCTGTTTTAATGCATCACTATTTAATTGATCTGAGACATCTACGAACTTCTTAATCTGAATTTGAGCTACTTTTGCACCATAATCATAAATTTTTCCACCGATATATAATGCTTTGGTTCTGTCTTGTATCGGTAAATCATAACTATTTCCTTCCTGTATCAGGGCAATAATTTCCGCTTTATAACCGTCGCATTCTTCCATCAGTTTTTCGATGCGTTTTTTACCTTCTATGAGGTGTTTTTTCCATTCGGTTTTTTCATTTACCCTGATCAAATCCCCTGATGATCTACTAAGAAATCCCTTTTCGATATTTTCCAGGTATTCATTGAAACGCTTGCCAAATGTTAAGTAATCTTCATAATACTGGAATGTTTCATATAGACCTTCTGTAGGAAGTTCCAAGCCTTCATGTTTATAGTGTTCATCTGCTTCTTTAAATTTATCTATCTGAATATACATAAGGTCGTATTGTTTTGCATTAAACAAACTATCAATTTCAATTTTAATTGTTTTGAGTTTTTCAACAGCAATTTCCGACAGCAAGTCTATACTTGGATCTTTCTTTATCAAATAAGCAGCAATATTTTCAAATTTTTCTTCTTCCCCTCCATCTTTATAGATCTTTGCAACAACAATAAGAAATTCGTTTGCTTTTGGATGATTCGGATAAAGCTTTTCAAATTCAAGGCTAAGCTCTACGATTTTATTTTTATTATCAAGCTCTTGATACAATCGATAGGCATTCAGGAAAATGCTCTCTTTTGAGTCTTCACCTATATCTATTTTGTCTGCATTATTGTAAAGTTGCATGTACATTTCTGCAGCTTTGGCTTTATCGTTGAACTGTTCACCTTCATAAAAAGCAGTAATCTGCAAATGTAGTTTATATGCTTCATTTGAATCACTGAATTTATTTATAAATTGCTTTCTCAAGGTTACACTTTGATCCCAATCCTGAAGACTATCCGAGATTGTCCAGGCACTAAGGTATGCAGCAAGTATTTCACTTTTTTCTTCTTTTTTGGAAGCAATTCCCAGATAAAGATTAATAGCAGTTTGATATTTATCTGCCTTTTCATAGCTTTCGATGGCTTTGATAATAAATCCCAGACTTTGTTCTAAATCCTCTGTTTCCAGTTCATCTGCTAATCTCAAATATTCTTGAGCTGCGCTAACATAATCAGAGGAATCTGATAACGTATTTGCTTTTGATTGTATTGTAGCTAAGATGTTGTTATTGAGATCTTGTTTTTCTTCATCAGTAGCATATTTCGCTGCTTCCCGATAAAAACTTTCAGCTTGTGCATAATCGTTTCTCTGCTGACTTATTTCAGCAAGACGTGCATAAGTAATTTTCCTGATATCATCATTTATATTATATTTAAGTAACCTTGTAAAATCATCAAAAGTTTTATCAAATTCTTCTCTGTCGTATCTGAGTTCTGCTCTCTGGTAAATTATTCTTATCAATTCGCTTTCTTTGATCTTGCCAGCTTCTGCAGTTTCAGTGAGAAAGTTTTCATAGTTTACGGTGGCTTGAACAAAAATAGAATCAAGGTCATCTCTTGTGATTGTAATATTCATTGTAGAATCTACATAAGGTTGTTCTATTACTACAGGTTTAAGTATCTCATATATTTTTTCATAATTGTAAAATATTATTTCCTTATATTCTCCGATATTAGGAAGGTTTGGATTATTTTGGATAAACTCCTCTATATCGTTTATAGTGGAGAAATAGTATTTTGGATCTTGAGTTGTCTCTGCGAGGTCTTGGCTGAGATTAACAACATTCTTCCGCATCTTTTCCATTATGGCAAGACCTTTTTCATCAGCAAAAACATTAAATTTGCAATAATTATCAGCCAGGTCTTTATATTTTACGTAATCTTCACTGGATTTAGATTCAGCAAAGTCATTATAATATTTTGGTTCAAGGAATTCATAAGACTTTTTAATAACTTCAAGTTGCGGAATAATTTCTTTCTCCGAATTTATCTGGAACCATAGTGAATCAACTTTATATTCTTCGATTAATCTTACATACTCATTAATGATCAGGTCTTCTGCTGATTTTCCTTCTCTTGTTCGTGAAGGATATTTCTTGTAAATGGTTACAATGGAATCAATAAATGTTGGACAATCCTGGCTTGTAGAATAAAGAGAAATATACGCATTATATAAGTCAATCGCCTGCATTGGTGCATTATATTTAAGTTTAAGTTCAACAGACTTCAGGATAACTTCTTTACCATAATCTTCATTAACAAAATTATGAAATACTTCTTTTGCTTTCTCAGATGCAATAGAGAATCTTTCAAAATCTGTTCCGTCATATTCTATAAGACTATAGGCAATATTATCAATAGCGTCAGCTTCGAAGAAAGTTTTTTTTGTTTTAATAGAATCTTCATTTATTATTTCTAAAATCAAAGAGAAATCTTCAATTGCTTTTTCAAATTCCGTACTGCTGAAATAAGTCCATCCTCTTTGGAATAACCCAAGATGCTCGAGAGGATCACCTTTCTTTTGGGCGACCTGATTAAAATACTCTATCGCTTTTTGATAATATGACTTTGAAACCCGTGCATCAATCGCAATATCAAAATAAATAACTCCCAGTCGATAAGCAGTTTCAGTACTATAAGGTGAGTCAGGATATCCTTCAAGAATCTCCTTGTAAGCTTCAATAGCATATTGCAATTTTTCTTCGGAAAGTCTTAGCGAATCCGGCCAATTAATTACGAGGTCAATATTTTCAAGTCTTGATTCATTACGTTTATTAACTTCAGATTCATAGCCATAATAACCGATATTATATAGAATGGCAGGTTTATTCAGGAAGTCGGGATTCAATTCCAGGGCTTTACGGTAATATCCTAAGGTAATGTCAGGTTTATTAACATCGATCTCCGTACTCATTTCTGCCAACTGGAAATATAAAGTTGCAAGCCCCGGAGAATCAGGGTTTTCATTAATAAATATTAATGTTTTGTTATAAACATTTTTTTTATAAGCAATTTTCTGTTTATATTTTTCTTTTAGTTCTTCACTTAAATCTTGCGAGAAAGCATTCAATGAAATCATAAGAAGAAAAATAACTGAAAATAGTTTTATTAAGCTAATAAATTTCTTATTCATTCTTGACCCTTTCCTGCAATTGCTTATAGTCGTCGTCCATAATTTGTGTTTGTTTGAAAAGTACACCTAAGAGACTAAATTTATATTTATCATTTTCATTGTTGATATCATCCATGATCAAAGACAAAGCTTTATCGTAAGTCAAAGACAACGTTTCGAATTCGGCAACAAGAACTTCTTTTTCTTTATTCAATCTTTTTGCAATCTGCTTATTGAAGTTTTCGATGACTTCTTTTTTCAAGGTTAGTAAATCATCTCGGTTTTTTTCGATGGCTTCTGCCTCTTCATGAATAATTTCCTGAAAATCGTCAGAGGGTTTACCTTTGAACACATATCTTGCGATAACATCGATCGATTCAAGGTTTTCGGTGATAAGACTTCTTGAGCTCTCTATAGCGGGAAGAATTTCTTCATGTTTGTTTTCTTTAGCGATCTGTTCGATTTCATCCCAGGTTTTCAATAATTCATTTTGATAAATTTTTTCTTCGGCAAGAGCACGTGCAAAGTTATAATCTTTGTAAGTAAAATTTTGTTTATGACTCAGGTAACGTAGAATCTGCAAAGTTATTATAGATGAATCGGAAGCAGCAATTTCTCTATCAATAAGTGCTGGTATTCTTTTATTTGGGACTGTATTGGCTAAAAGAATAATTGCATCAATATCTGCTATGGTGCTGCTGTAAGAGAGATATTCTTCTTCCAGTAATTCTAATAGTGACAGAGTTCTTCTATCAAGCCCAGCATAAAGGTCATTCATTGTTTTATTTGTTTTAGAAAGGGCTTCTTCTATGTTTCCAGATTGTAATTTATATTCGTTCCTTTTTTCGTCTGAGATATCGCTTCTTGAAATTTTTCTTCGTATTTCACCATATTTTGCAAGAAGGCGATATTTTGTATTCATTGTTTCCAGAAGAATATTATTATTGATAATTATTTCATCTAAAGTGCTTTCTGCCTGATCAAGATTACCCTTTCCCTGTTCGGAGATGGCTATTAAGAATTTTGCGGAAGTAAAATATTCACTCTTTATCGGTTTTTGAGTTATTCTGATCAAAAAGGATATCGCTTTGTTATATTGAGCACAATTATTTAATTGAGTAGCAATTTCATAAAGGATTTCATCTGATAATTCTTCAATTTGTAAATTATCAAACCACTCATAATATTCTAATGCTTTTTCATTTTCATCTTTTGCTATATATAATCTTGCAAGAGATAAAATAATGAAATCATAGTAATCGCTATTAGTGTTGTAGTCTTTTTGGAGAGTTAAGAATTGATCCATCGAAGCGTCGATACCATCAGTAAAATAAGCGATTAAAGCAAGCATTTCCTGTGATCTGAAACCGAATTCTTTATCCTTTTTCAGGATATTGAAAATACTAATTGATTCATCGTAATTCCCAATATTATAGTATGCATGACCTAACCAGTAATTTTGTTCAATAGAATCTTTACCTGGATATTTATTTGAAATTTCAATCAGTTCTTCATTTTTCCCACTAAAGAAATATACTTCTTTAAGAAAAGCTACAGCGAGGTCCAGTTTTGTGGATTGAGGGTAATTATTAACCAAATCCTCTAATAAAAACTGAGCTTTTTCTCTATCATTTTTCAACAAAGCCAATTTTGCCCGATAGAAAATCAGATAATCTTTTAGTTCTACAACTTCATTATAAATGATTTTTTGCTCACCTATCTTTAAGCTGATTGCTTCGATGTCTCTCTCTTTAAACATTCTATCGAGAACTTTTGAATTTTTCAAAAAAACTTTTTCCAGTTCAGAAACTTTGCCTTTTTTATATAATTTTCTTACAACGTTTCTCTGCTGTAATAAATTATAAAAGTAGGAAATTTCCTCTTCAAGGACAGCCAGTTCTTTTCGTTCTTCTTTAATTTGTTCAAGAAGATTTACTTCTTTAGAGGGGGAAGGAGAAACAACCTCAGTATCTTCCTGTGCTTTTAACAGCATTATGAAACAAAATAAAAAAGTGAGTAAAAATATTTTTTTCATAAAATTCAAAATATAATCAATTATTCCTGAAGCAGTTTCCTGATTTCTTCCAGTTCTTTTTCAGCTTGTTTTCTACGTTTTCTTATTTGTTCCAATTCTTCTCGAAGCGGATTTGCGTCACCATCATAAATTTCTGTATTAGGTGTAGTTCTTGTTCTTGTTCTTGGGGCAACGGTTTTTTTCCTCTTCTCTGAAGCTTTTAACTCTGAAAAATGATCTAAGGTATATTTTAAATTTATCGCAAATTTAGTACTTGATTCATCACCTTTGGCTTGTAGGTAATCTTCTAATTCGTACATTCCAAATCTAAAGGTAAAATTCTGAATGAATGCGTTCAACCCAAAGTT
Organism: Candidatus Cloacimonadota bacterium; assembly: GCA_021108055.1. GTDB lineage: Bacteria > Cloacimonadota > Cloacimonadia > Cloacimonadales > TCS61 > JACNIV01. Next base: position 7,392 of record JAIORR010000282.1, on the reverse strand, counting down.
TGCATTTTGACCATCAAATTCAAGATCAAATCCCCAATACCTGGAAGGCTTGATGTCAACACCCCAGAATAACCCGGAAAAACTTTTTACTATTTCACCTTGTCCCTGGAATCTTCGCTGTCCCATTCCTCCGTGAAATGATGTCTCCAGATAATCCATAATTGGAATTCCTGTAATAATTACGAGAGACTTACTGATAACAATATAAGGAGAATTCTTGATATAATCAACAGGATCTGTAAAATCATAATCTTCTTTTTCAGCGACCGCCTCTAACTCATCCTTTTCAAAATGGCTGATTTCCGAAAAGAGATTCAACATGCCTACGGATAGTGCCGGCAATGTTTCTGTTTCATTAATGATCCGGCATTTAAGATTACCAAATACTCCTGCTGTGCTTGTATAGACGATACCAATCTCAGCACGGTCGAACAGGCCAATTCTGATCACTCCTGCATAATCATATTCATTATACCGGACAGAATCAGAACTCTCCCATGGAATAACACCATCACTTACAAAGTAATTTACGTAAGAAAAATCGACCATCTTATGAGGTAATACATAAGCATCCGGAATATTGATATTACCCATAACTGTATATGGTATCGCTAATAATAATGATGTCGAAAACATTATTACAACCATAAAAAATACAACTTGTTTTTTCATATTTTACCCCCAATTCTTAACAAGTTTCTCATATCTTATTGACAACTTATCAGTCAAGATTTTTTTTTAACTATGCATTATCAAGACAAAATTTCCATCGGAAAAAGCGGAGAAGAAACCGCTGTTGATTTTCTAAGAACAAAAGAATACCAGATTATTTCCCGCAACTATTTTTCTCCGTACGGAGAAATAGATATTATCGCCATTGATGAAAATGAACTGGTTTTTATCGAAGTAAAGACCAGAAACTCAAATCTTGAGACAGCACTGAATAGTGTTTCTTTATCAAAACAAAAAAAACTGGCTAAAACAGCTTCTTATTTTCTGTTAAAGAATCCCCGTTTTGAAGATATGGCAACACGCTTCGATGTTATAGTTATTTTAAAGAACAAAAATCAAATCAAACATTTAAAAGACGCTTTTTTACCTTAACTAAAATCTATTGTTGAGAAAATACCTTTATGCAGATAGCATTCTAAATAATTCATTCTTAACAATTCTTTTCTATTCCATTAGTTACTAATGCTCTTTAATAAAGCCGATGTGCAAAATAAATATTTCAAAAAAACTGTCAATATTTTAAATTTATTTATGTTTCTCAGCGACAAAATATATACAACATCTAAAATAAGTATTCCATAACAAATTTTAATTACTCGAGTAATCCTTCATCAAAATCTTTCCCAAGATGATCTTTCCAATTAGATATAGTATTTTCGTTTTCATCATTACCTGCATAGATAACTTTATAATTGCCGGTGGATTGCATATCTAAGAATATATAAGTTCTGTTTAGTTTTGTTCTATACTTCCAGATATAATAATCCTTTTGAGCATATTTTGTATAGAGTCCTGTTTCACATTTCAGTATTTCATCTGTTTTCCCATTCCTTATATATATCCTGCCCCTATCTGTTTCCCAACCATCACAAAAGTGTGAAAAGTGTTCATTGCAATATTCGATTCTTTTTTTAATAAGTTCGTAGAATTCATTCTCTTCTGTGGTTGGGTCAGGATCATTAGAAAACCAGAAACGATCGATAAAATTTTTCTTTCCATTTTCAGAAAGTGATTTCCATACTTTTATCTGCGATGAACTCAAGAAATATTTGATCAGTTTATATTCACTCCCAATATCAACAAACATTCTTTTTTCAATTACTTTCGGTATTTTCACACTGAAATAATCTTTCTTGATGGTTGATCTATCTGCGATTTTATCTTCAATTTTCAAGATCAATTCATAATAACCACTTTCATAATTATCTATATTGATCTTTTTTATTGATGCAATTTTTTCTTTTTTCTCGATTATATTTTTTGTAATCTCCTGAATGTTCTTCCCCTCATTATTAATAATAGAAATCGTTTCTTCTAAATTACAACTCCCCTCATTATCCTGTTCAAAATTTCCCAATTCATAATAAAGAAAAATATTTTTTTGCAAATTTGTGAAAATATGTTTCGGATTAACAAGGAAAAGATACTGCCCTCTATGAAATTTCTGCATATAATTCGTAGAATCAATTTGTATCCCCGTTGAAAATTCAATATCACTGACCAGAGACCCGGCAGGAAGAACCTCAAAATCATAATCCCAGCTCATTGAATTTCCAGTATTAATATCTTTGAAATTAATTATGATTTTAAATCCCGATTTTGAGAGAGTGAAAATGATCTTATCATTAAAGCCCTTTTGGGAATTAATTATTTCCTGATTTTTCAGGATTATCTTATTTGAAAATTCATCTGAAAAAATAGTTTTATCTTTTTTTTCGAGAGAATAACTAACCATCAATGAAGCTTCAAAACCTGATTCGGTTCTTATAAATTCTAATTTATTATATTGAACTTGGTAATTTATCTCTATAATTGTATTATTAGCTTCATCAAAAAATCTGTTCTGATCTACATATACGGAAAGATCTTTTGCGGAGAGTATGGAAAATAACCCGAATAAAAACAGAAAAATTTTGAATTTATTCATGAATCATCTTAAATTAAAGTTTATATTAACTTTTTGTTGTGCATTATCAATATCTTCAACAAGTTTTATTATTTCCTCATCCGGGAAAATCCTGATAGTTCTGGGATGCAGATTAATCGTATGGAATTTATTAGATTCGATAGTTATATGAATTCCGAATTTCCCAGGATGTTCTTTTAAAGTATTAATAATCTTTTCTGAAAATTCAGGAGTAAAATCTTCTTCTGCTATTTTTAAATAAAACTCACCTGAAAGATTTTTACCCAATTCATCAAAATGGATGACTTTCTGTGGGATGACCCTTAAAATATTTTCATTCCCGTTTGAATAATTCGATTTCTTACCAATAATAAAAAGCTCTTTCCCTTCATCCATTAAATGAAAATAGCTTTCATAATCTTTATTGAATAAAGCTATTTCGAATTTACCCGAAAGATCTTCCATTATCACAATGGCAAAAGGATTTCCCTTTTTATCAGATTTTTTTATCACTTCGGAAACAACTCCGGCTATCGAAATATTTTGAGGTATCTTTTCCGGGTTGTATTCGGCATCTTCAGCTTTAATATTTATAAACATTTTCAATATTTTTCCATATTGATTCAGGGGATGACCGGACCAGTAGAATCCAAGTATCTTTTTTTCCTGCTTTAATTTGGAATTCAGTGTCCACTCGTGGATGTCCGACAGTTCCGGCTTATATTGATCGTCAGTTCCCTCTGCTCCAAGAACATCAAAGAACATCATCTGACCACGTTTCTTTTCTGTTTGTACACCCGAAGCATATTCCAGAGCTATTTCGACCGCTTCAAATTTCTGAGCACGATTGCCTTCCAGTTCATCCATTGCTCCAGCCGCAACAAGACTCTCCAACACAGCTTTATTTACAACCATAATATCCGAACGGGAACAGAATTCAAAAATATTTTTATAATTTCCGTTCTCTTCTCTATCGGCAACTACAGACTTGATTGCTACACTTCCAACATTTTTAATGGCTTTCAGTCCGAACAATATTTTATTCCCACGAACCATGAATTCACTTTCGCTTTTATTGATATTGGGTTGAATAACCTCGATTCCCATTGATTTACATTCATTAATGAAATAAGGAATTTTCGTGGGATTATCTTCCAGAGACAGCAGTGCAGCCATGAATTCAACAGGATAGTGAGCTTTTAAAAACGCAGTCTGGAACGAAACGTATGCGTATGCTGCAGCATGACTTTTATTGAAAGCATAGTTAGCAAAATCCAGCCAGTTCGTCCATATTTGTTCGATGATGTGAGGTTGAACACCGTTCTTTGACGCACCTTCAACAAATTTGACCTTTAATTTTTCCATTGTATTTATATTTTTTTTGCTGATCGCTTTTCGTAAAGTATCCGCTTCTGCTCCGGTTAATCCACCCATTTCCCTTGCGATCTGCATAACCTGCTCTTGATAAACCGTAACTCCATAAGTTTCTTTAAGAGCATTTTCGGTAAGTGGATGCAGATAAGTTATTTTCTCTTTTCCATGTTTCCTGCCGATAAAGGAATCTATGAATTGCATCGGACCCGGTCTGTAAAGTGCAACCATAGCAATAATATCTTCAAACATATTCGGCTTGAGAGCCATAAGATACTTTTTCATTCCGGCAGATTCAAATTGAAATATACCATCAGTTTTCCCTTTGGAAAGAAGTTCATAACTATCTTTATTGGAAATATCTACATTATTAATATCAACTTCAATGTTTTGAGATTGTTTTATCAGATCGACGGTTTTTTTTATGAGGGTTAATGTTTTTAAACCCAGAAAATCCATCTTAAGTATTTTCAGATCATCCAGCCATTTTCCTTCGTACTGAACTAATATCGACAGCTCTTTTCCTTTCTGGCTATTTGTGGCAAGCGGAACATAATCGCTCAACTTTCCCGGACCGATAACAACCCCGGCTGCATGTACTCCAATATGACGAATAAGTCCTTCAATAACTTTTGAATAAACCAAGATCGAAGATTTTATATCGTCTTCACTCATTTTCTCTGCAAATTCTTTTGATTGTTTTAATGCCTGTTCCAGCGTTATTTTTGGAATAGATGGTATGAGTTTTGTAATCTCATTTGCTATCGATGCGGGAACATCCATAACCCGTGCTACATCTTTGATCACAGATTTTGCGCCCAGAGTTCCAAAAGTGATTATCTGTGCTACGCTTTCCCGCCCGTATTTTTCTATTACATAATCGATGATTCTGGCTCTGCCTTCCGCACAGAAATCAATATCGATATCCGGCATTCCAATTCTATCCGGATTAAGAAATCGTTCAAAGAAAAGCCCGTATTTCAAAGGTTCGACCTGTGTTATTCCCAGAAGGTAAGAAACCACACTTCCAACTGCAGACCCTCTACCCGGTCCTACTGGAATGTCCATTTTCCGTGCTGTATCGATAAAATCTTTAACTATCAGAAAATAATCATCATAACCCATTTTGTGAATTACAGAAAGTTCATAATCTATTCTTTCTCTGATCTCATCCGTGATGCTGGGATATTTAATTTTTGCTGCATCCGAGCAAAGTTGTTTTATATAATCTTTGGGACTGGCAAATTTTTCCGGAATATCGATTTTTGGAAACAGAAATTCATTGTAATCTAATTCCAGATCTATTTGTTCGCATATCTTAAGTGTGTTATCGTAAGCTTCAGATAATTCGGGAAAGAGCTTCCTCATTTCTTCTTCCGACTTGAAATAAAGTTGATTTGTATTATATTTCAGCCTGTTTGTATCGGAAAGTGATTTGCCCATCTGGATACATAAAAGAACATCATGAGCCTCGGAGTCTTCTTTGTTCAGGTAATGACAATCATTTGTAACAACAAGTGGAGTATTGGTTTCATTGGCTATCTTCTGTAAAATTGGATTTGCAACCTGTTCTTCTTCCAAGCCATGATCTTGTATTTCGATATAAAAATTATCAGGAAATACTTCTTTATAGAATTCAATGACCTCTTTTGCGTCATCATATCTTCCGTTAAGAAGTAGTTGTGGAATCTCCCCCTTTATGCATGCAGATAAACAGATCAATCCGTCTGAATATTCCTGAAGTAAGGTTTTGCTTATCCGGGGTTTATAATAAAATCCTTTCAGGAAAGCTCTGGAAGACAGCTTCATCAAATTTTTATAACCTGTCAGATTCTTAGCAAGAAGAACCAGATGGTATCTTTTGTCCTTTTTTGATTCCGGTTTATCAAGTTCATTGTTTATAATATATGTCTCGATCCCGATGATCGGCTTGATACCTTCTTTTCTGGCTTTTGTATAAAAATCGATGGCTCCGAACATATTGCCGTGATCGGTCATAGCCACCGCCGGCATACCGTACTGCTTAGCCATTGCTATCATTTTATCGACGCGGCAGGCTCCATCTAATAAACTGTATTGTGTATGGTTATGCAAATGAACAAAAGCCATTAATAAATCCTTTTATAACAATTCTTTTCCACATTTCCCGATAAAACAATCTCTATGTTTTTTTATATATTTTTTATGTCAAAGAGTTTAGTGTTTTTTTTATATTGCCGAAAAAAATCTTGACAATATTTCACTGACTTTAAACTCGGTGACTGAATACTCATCAAAAAGGAGGTGTTGTGAATAAAAGACAGTTGCAAAAACAGAAAACCCGGCAGCATCTCCTCAGGATCGCTAAATCTGAATTTGTGAAAAATGGCTTTTTAAATACAACAACTTCCGAAATTGCAGATGCTGCCGGCATTGCACACGGCACACTTTTCCTGCATTTTAAGAACAAAGACGCTCTCATAGTTGAAATACTAGATAGAGAGTTGGAAGAGATCAACCGGTCCATCCAGCAAATGATCGCCAAAGCCGTCGACCTGGAGCAGCTTCTTCTTCAATACCTGAACCTTCTGCAGGAAGAGGAAGAACTCTTTGCCGTAATGGCGCGGGAGCTTCCTTTTTATAATGAGGAATTGAGAAGAAAAATTCTTTTCCGTGATTCCATCATCCGCAGTCATTTTCACAGAGAGATCGAGCTGGGAATAAAAGAAAAAAGATATCGAGAAGTAGATGTAACCTCGACCGTCATTTTTCTTTTTGGAACAATTAACTACTACCTGAGTTTAAAATCGATCTTTATAAAAGAGGGAAGTGTGATCAAAAAATTTAAAACATCGATAATCAAAACAATGAAAAGTCTGCTGCTTCCTGCATAATAGATTCGGAGGAAAAATGCTAAACAAAAAGTTATTTAAATTATCTGTTGTTAGTTTGTTTATTTTACTATTTATCCCTGCTTGTCAATTGCAAAAGACCGGAAACAGCATCCCGCAAATTGCTCTTTATTCCGAAAAAGGTGCAGATGAAAGATGCGTCTTAGCCACAACCGGAATGTTCGAATGGATGAGTTATGATGTTACATTGATAAATGCAGATTCAGTTAATAATATTATTCTTGAGAAGTACGACCTTATCTGTTTTCCCGGCGGTGATATGTATCAATATTCACAGAATATTTCTGCACAAGGACTTGAAAAGATCAGGAATTTTATTCGTACCGGCGGAGGTTATATCGGAATCTGTGGAGGAGCTTATTTTACGGGAGAAAAAATCTTCTGGCAGGGAAATCAGATCCCTATGAATTCTCTGGCAATCTTTCCGGGAAAAACCAAAGGACCTATCGATGAGATCGCTCCCTTTCCCCATTGTAAAATGTGCAAAACAAA
>JAIORR010000233.1 GCA_021108055.1 Candidatus Cloacimonadota bacterium | reverse complement strand
TTCTCCACTCCTATGAGAGCTACAAATTTCTCTGAAAATACATAATTGTTTTTGCTTTTAATTATTTCGTTTTGGCATCTAAGGACATTGTTATTTTCATCTTTTTGTGAAACGTCATAGAGTGCTTTCCAGCTTCCCACATCACTCCAGCCATAATCTACCGGAATCACAACTCGTTTTTCTGCTTTTTCCATGATGCCGATATCCACCGGAACTTTTGGCATTAATGCGTATTCTTCGGAAAAGTCGGCAGATAATCCTTCCGCATCCCATTTAGTATTTATCTTTTTTAGAACTGTAACAACTTCGGGAAGATAATCCTGATAAGCTTTAAGAATGGTTTCGATCTTCCACATGAACATGCCGCTGTTCCAGAAAAAATTTCCTGCTTTCAAGAAAGCTTCTGCAGTTTCCAGATCAGGTTTTTCCTTGAATTGTTTTACGAAGGATCTTTTATCATCAATCTTTTGCCCAGCCTCGATATAGCCGTAACCTGTGGCTGGATAATCTGGCTTTATCCCGAATGTAACCAGGTTATCTATATCTGCTGAAGTTTCACCTACTTCCAGAGAGTCCAGGAAATCGTCTTTCTGAGCAATTAAATGGTCAGCCGGCAACACTATCATTTTTTCTGATTTGTCATACTTACGGGCGAGATATTGAGCACTAAGGGCAATACAGGGAGCAGTATTCATTCCGAAAGGTTCGATGATAATATTTTCTTCCGGAAGGTCCGGAAGATGCTTTTTTGTGAGTTCAGATTGTGATCCGGCAGTAACAATAAAAACATCTTCTATTTTTATACGTGGAAGAAGTCTTTCCACTGTCATCCGGATCATTGAATTATCGGAAACTATATTTAAGAATTGTTTGGGATTCGATTGACGGCTTAAAGGCCAAAATCGGGTACCCACGCCACCTGCCATAATTAAAGCTAACATAATAATCTCCTTCTATCTACTTGTTGTTTATATAATAATTAATATTTTCTCGACTAATTTATCTAAGAATCCAAAGTAAAATTATGAACTTTTTTTGCTACCTGTTTCTGGTATCAAGAACATTGAAATCATCTGGAATAGTCAACTTAAAAATGTCATCAGGTAGAACAATATTCTTTTCTTCAGAAAAAAAAGTATAAGAAACACTATTTAAACTTTCGTCTATTATCAGAAAATCCACGATATAAAAATCCACGATATGGATATGAATGCACTCTTTATCGGGAGTTAGAAGTTTGATCCGAATCTCGTTTCCGTTATGTTCCACCACTTCCTTTTTTGAAACATCCCAATATCGGGAGATGAATTTATCCGGTCTGAGTTCGGTTTGTATGTCATTGGAAATCATAATTTGTTTTGAAGCAGAGTCATATATCGTTATATCATCTGTAGTTAAGAGTAGTTTCTGACCCTCCGGTTCTGTATAATCCAATAGAAAACATTCGGTATCATAATATATTTTTCCATAAGATTTTTTGTGAACTTCTAATTCATTCCAGTAATTTTCCTGTGCAAAGTCAGCTTTATAAGTCTTTATAGCAGAATATGATATAAGTATATTATTGTATATTTCTTCAAGGTCATTTTCGCTTGAGAAAAGAGATAATGATAATAACAATAGTAAAAAACTAATTTTAATCCGGAATAAAACCATAAATTTTCATATCCTCTTCTGTAGACAAAACTTCTCGTGATTTACTTCCCACATGCGGTCCGATTATACCAGCTTTTTCCATCATATCAATAAGTCTTCCTGCCCTGGCATATCCAATTTTAAAATGTCTTTGCAGCATAGAAACAGATGCTGTTCCGGCAGTTACAACAGCCACAGCAGCTTCTGGGAAAAGTTCGTCATCATAATCGAAATCTCCTATTTCTGATTGTGTCTCTGAAATGATTGTGATCTCTTTTTCCGGTTTAGGCTGCGTTTTCAAATAATCGATAAGATCATGAATTTCCGAAGGTTTTATGAATGCTCCGTGAATTCGTTCCGTTTTACCAGATCCCGGCGGTAAATAAAGGCTATCTCCCAGCCCGAGAAGTTTTTCAGCACCATTGGCATCGATAATTACTCTCGAATCGATCTTTGAAGAAACCTGGAAGGCGATCCTGGACGGAAAATTTGCTTTAATAATTCCGGTAATAACTTTTATCGAAGGTCGCTGTGTAGCGAGAACAAGATGAATACCGATCGCACGAGCCATCTGTGCAAGCCGCGTTATTGGACGTTCTACTTCTCTGCCAACTGTCATCATTAAATCTGCTAATTCATCTACAATGATAACTATAAATGGAAGAGTATCCTCTTCTATGGAACCATCTTTTTTCCGTAATTTCGTTATTTCTTTATTGTAGGCGTTGAGACTTTTAACTTTGTATTTCTGAAAAAGGTCGTATCTTTTATCCATTTCCGCAACACTCCAATCCAGAGCAATAAGTGCATCTTCGTTGTTTGTAACAACATTTTGTATTAGATGAGGAATTCCTTCATAAACGGATAATTCTATTCTTTTCGGATCAATGAGTATAAAACGTACTTCTTCGGGAGTAACTCTAAACAGTAAGCTGCAGATAAGTGAATTTACGCACACGCTTTTTCCCGATCCGGTGGCTCCGGCAATCAGAAGATGCGGCATTAAAGAAAGATCCGCAACGAAGGGTTTTCCTGCAATATCTTTTCCCAGCCCGAATACAAGTTTGCTTTTTATCGCTTTCATTTCAGCAGAAAGCATGACATCCTTCAAGTAAATCGTATCCCTGTAAACATTTGGTATTTCGATACCAACCAGTCCTCTACCCGGTATCGGAGCCTGAACTCTTATGCTTGTTGCTTTGATAGCGAGTGACAGGTCGTCTGCTAATGCATGGAATTTATTAACTTTTACTCCTGGTGCCGGTTCAATTTCATATTGAGTTATAATGGGTCCAATATTTACGTTCTTAACTTCAGCTTCCACATTGAATTCAGCAAGTTTTTGAACTAATATTTCACTGACATGCTTTATATTCGCTTCAATCTCTTCCCTATCTCTTTTAGTGGATTGTGTACTGGTAAGGAAATCTTCGATATCGGGTATTACATATTTTCTCAAAGGTTCATCCGGCATATCTTTTTTATCCTGAGAAAGTTTACGTACAAATTTCTCAGGCTTGGTTTTTTTTATTTCTGTTTCTTTTTTCTTATTTGATAAAACATGATCAGTTATATTTGGAATTGTAAGAGGTTTTTTTTCATCATCGATTATTTTTATCTTTTTAGGAAATATTTTCTTTTCCTTCTTTAACTTAACTATTTTATTGGGTTCTTTCTTGAATACAAATTTCAAAAAACTGTAAGAAGCCTTGAATATAAATTTAAAGAATTTAGTAACATTGTCAACCTCAAAGATGAAAAGGAGACATACTATCACTAAAGCTAACGATATAATAAGCGTTCCGGTATAATCAAATATTCTAATTAAAAATTGAAAAAACTCCCAGGGGATCAATCCTGCATTTAGTTGAGATTCCGGACGTAGTATAAAGAGAATTAAATTAAAGAAAAAAGCAAAAACAATGAAACAGATCGTTTTTTGAAAGGGATGTTTTTCTGTTCTAAGAAAAATACTGAAGAAGCCAAGGAGTGCAGTTCCAAGAAGCAATGAAATACTGAAGAATTTACCAAAAATATAAACTATCCAGAAGCCGAAAAAAACACCAAATGGTCCTATTGGATTGGAAAGTAAGGGAAAATCAAGTTTAATAATTCTAAAAAAAGATAATTCTGAGTTTTGAAGAATCCTGTAATCCTTTACTAAATATAAAATATTACCGGAAATAGCAAAAAGCATTAGAATAGAGAATAGAATAATAACTATTCCAATAAAAATATGCCAGAATTGTATTTTAGTTTCTTTGTTCATTTTCTCTCCATCAAACGCTGAATCTGATATTTAATATGTCTCCATCTTTGACAATATAATTTTTCCCTTCTAACCTGAAAAGTCCTTTTTCTCTAATTGCTTTCTCGGTACCACAATTGATAAGATCATTATAAGAAAAGCACTCTGCCCTGATGAATCCACGGGCAAGGTCAGAATGTATTTTACCGGCAGCCTCCACAGCATTGCAACCTTTTTTTAATGTCCAGGCTCGGACTTCATCTTTTCCAACAGTAAAAAAACTAATATAACCAAGTAATTCGTAAGAAAATTTTGTTAGTCGGTCTCTTGCAGATTCTTTAATATTTATATCGTCCATGAATTCTTTCGCTTCATCTGCGGTAAGATTAATAAGTTCCATTTCAAAATTACCTGCAAACTCTATAACTTGATATTTTAACTTGATTTTCTTGAGTAATTCTTGATTCTTTCCAAAATTATTTTCATCTGAGTTCAAGATGATCATCAATGGTTTCTGACTAAGAAATTGAAAACCACGAATAGATTTTAACTCTTCTTCGGAGATATCTAAATTTCGTAGAGCTTCATCCCTTTCCAAAAAATCAATAGCTTTCTTGATTGCTTTTTCTTCAATCAAAAGAGATTGATCTTTTATGCCACGTTTTTTACTTAATTCGATCTTCTCCAATCTCTTCTCTGCAATGATAAGATCAGAGATAATAAGGTCGGATTCAATTGTTTCGATATTTGTTAATGGATCGGAATCACCCTGAGTCTGAGAAATAATATCATCTCTGAAATTCCTTACGACTAATGCTATGGCATCTGTTGTCTTTCCAAGTCTTAAAAGATCTTCAGAGAGAATGTTTTTTTTATCTGATTTTTTAGGAAGACCAACGAAATCGATATATTCGATATTTGCATATAATGTTTTTTCCGGTTGATAGATTTCCGAAAGCTTTGTTATCCTTTCATCGATCACCTCAACAATCCCAATATTTGGTTCTACTTTTTTCATAGAGTATGAATCTATATCAGCATGAAGCCCGGTCAATGCATTGAATATAGTGGTTTTCCCTGAATTTTGAAGTCCAATAAATCCTATTTTCATGATATTTTAAATTTTCCTTTTATTATTAAAAGATTCTATTTCCGAAGGCTTTAACATTCGCCACATTCCTAACGGAAGTTTACCTAATTTAATGTTACCGATCTGTAATCTCTTTAATTCCAAAACCTCTGAACCAACACTTTTTATCATATATCGAATTTGCCGTTTTCTTCCTTCATAAATCGTTATTCTAAAAGTAGAAGTATTGCTGTCAGATTTTTTTTTATGAACAATTGCAGGTCGAGTTTTTATACCGTCGATCATAATACCGCTTCTAAGTTGATTTATTTTCTCAATGCTCAAAGATCCTTTAATGATCACTTTATACACTTTTGGAAATTTATTTCGAGGATGAATGATCTTATTCGCAAAGTCACCATCGTTGGTAAAAATAAGTAATCCTTCCGACATATAATCTAATCTTCCTACGGAGAATATATTTTGATCAAAATCCGGAAGCAATTGATAAACAGTATTTCTGCTAAATTCATCAAATTTTGTTGTAATGTATTTTTTAGGTTTATTCAGCATTAAATACATTTTTTCAAAATTAAATTCAATTTTTTTTTTATCATATTCGATAATATCATTCTTGGGGTCTATCTTTACTGAAAGATCTTTTACTATTTTTCCATTAAGAGTTATTTTACCTTCTTTTATGAATTCCTCTACTTTTCTTCGTGAACCAAGATTGCATTGAGCGAGATATTTATTTATTCTTACCATTCTTCAAGACTTTCCCTGAGAATCATATCGAAAAGATCTTTTATTATTTTTTTCTGAGCTTCTTCTTCAGTAGAATAATTACTTGTAGTGCTTACAGAGGAATATGTTTCAGATAATGCAATTGTGTTATTTTGCCAGATAACATTGTTTTTCTTTAAGTCACTAAAAACGACCTTAAAAAGTATTCTGACTTCATATTCATCTACATCAGCGCCTTCGTAGGTGATAATATTGTTTGAGTAATCCAAGATTTCACCTTCAAGCTGACAATCGGGAGAAAGCCCGACAATTTTTAATCTGCCGTCATTATTAAAATAATCTGACAGACTGTTGAAAACAATCTCGTCTAACTCATAATTAGTTGAATTATTAATAAACGGTTGAATCATGATCGTCTTCAAGTGAGGATATCCACTCGAATAAACCGAATAACTGCAAGAACTTATTACTAATACAACTACAATTATTACAAAATATTTCATAGATTTAGCAATTTGAAATGTATAAATCTGTCAAGAAAATACTCGTAATGCTTGACAGAAAAAACACATAAAACCAATTAAGGTAAAATAAATATTATAAGGGAGTAAGATATGGAAAAAGAATTTTTAACTTTAAGGCAAGCTGCTAATTTTCTCAAAGTAAATGATTCTGTTATTCGCGAAATGATAAAGTCTAAAGTGTTTAAAGCTATAAAAAGAGGCAACACTTACCAGATCGATAAGGCAGAAGTTGATGAATGGTTAGCAAACTTAAACGATAGAGAGATAGAGAAGCTTGCTTTAAAACGATCTGTATGTAGATTTTCTGATTATTTTAAACCAAAATATATTCATCTCGAATTTGATGCTGATAATAAATATGAGGCAATAGCAGAGATGTCAAAATGTGCAAAAAATCTGAAAATCGTAAGAGATCATAGATGGTTATATCAGGTTGTAGTTGCTCGAGAAGAACTTGTTTCCACAGCAATAGGAAAGGGAGTTGCATTACTTCATCCACGCCATTTACATCCCTCGAAAATAAAGAAACCTTCAATAATATTCGGAAGATCAAAAAACGATATTGAATTTGATGCACTCGACAATCAACCCGTGAAATTGTTCTTCATGCTTTTGCTCCATAATGATATCCAGCATTTGTTTTCGATATCATATATATCAAAATTAATTATGAACGACGAAATCCTGAACATCTTAAGAACAGCAAAGACAAATACCGAGATAGAAACAATCATTACAAAAAAAGTGATTAATGAAAAATAGCAGTTTTTTGCAGTTTATGTTTCACGTGAAACATTATTTTGAATTATTAAATTTTTTTATCCACCTTAATGTTCTATAATATTTATTCGATGCGTTCCAAAGAATATACCCGTTAGCATTTGTGTTTTCAATCGCTTTTATCTGCGAAATAATGTATTCCTGTTTATAGTTAACCTTCCATGAATTCGACTGAATGTAGGGGATAACCATACAATTTTTGTTTGTATATTTTTGTGCCAGTTTTGTTGCCTTGTAAACAATATAATAAGGCTCATTTGGGATGTCCTCTCTATATCCAAAATTATTAAAAAAATGAGAAGAATAGATCATCGGGTGTAATGCATCAAGATACTCCGTCATCACCTTAATATCTTGCCCTGTATTCTTTATATCGATCTCTCTCTGCCAGGCAACTATTGCAAACACATCACCCGTAAGAGTTACATTGTATTCCAAACAAATCCTCTTAGCCTTAACCAGGAAATCTTTAATTATATCTCTCTTTTCCCTTGCAACATAATTACTATCCGACAAAGCAAATAATGAATCTTCCACCTGGAAATTAAAAATAGCCTCGGATAATTTTCCCTGAGTCGGAAATCTAATATAATCTAATTGAATTTCATCTACTCCTTGTTTTGCTGCTTCCGAAATTATTGTTAAAAGATCTTTTTGAACTTTTGGATTTGACGGATCTAACCACGAAGGTTTTTTTTTTATACTTTCCTGCCATGCTGATCCATCATTTTTTTGAGGTCTGAGAAGAGAATCATTTTCTGCGAAAAACTGATCATGGAACATTACCACCCTTGCAACAGCTTTCATATTTCGATCGTGGAGCGTTTTTGTGACCTTAGGAATACTGATTATCGGATTTGATTTTTTGTGCGTCAGGGAGTCTTTTTGGTGCATTGAAAAGAAAATGGTCCCATTCATGTTTTTTAGGTCGAAAATTACAGTGTTTATTTCTGCAGCTTCTGCACTATCTAATATTGAATAAAAATATTTTGATGCAACTGTATATGCAGTAAGATATATCCCGCGGGTAAAATTAATTTTCAGATTTTTCTTTTTCTTAAATTTTATTTTTTCTTTATTTTTATTTGCTGTTTCTTTATATTTTATGGTATCAACTTTTTCTGTTTTGAAACTTTCACCAATTTTTTCATTTTCAGAATTCTCCTTTTCAATTTTTTTTGAACAATTCCAAAAACATAGAATTAATAAAATCAGAAAAAGAATTTTTATATTACTCATCTTTATTTGTTTTTTAAAAATAGTTTTATCCAAATATTTTTTTAAAATAATTAATTTTTTACAATTCCCAATCGCACTAATGCTTTTTTCAGAGCAATTTCAGCTCTACGAAAATCAATTTCTTCTGAAGAACTTTTCAGTCTTTTTTCAGCTCTTTCTTTTGATTCTTGAGCTCTTTTCGCATTAATTTCGTTATCTCTTTCCATAATCTCACAAACAATTGTAACCTGGTCATTTTCTACAGTCACAAATCCATCATGAATTGCATATTTCTCTATATTCCTTCCTAAATAAAGTTTCAAGTTTCCCGGTCTTATTTTTGTGATGAATGGAGTATGCCCACTATCAATTCCGAAATCTCCATCAACTCCGGGAATAATTATATGATCAAAATCACCTTTTATCTTTGTTTGAAAAGGTTGAACCACGGTTAATTTTATTTTACTCATATTTATTTTTTCTTTCTCTTCTTCTTACGATGAGAAACCGGTTTTATCATCGGTTCGGTTTTGCTTCTTCCTGTCATGGAAATACCGGAAACGGATTCTTTAGATTCTTTTACTTTTGTGGTTCCATTCATGATTCTATGTGCTTTTTCTTCTGCAGATTCGATGTTTCCCACATATAAAAAAGCCTGTTCCGGCCAATCGTCACAGTCACCATTTAGAATAGCTTTGAAACTTTCGATGGTTTCTTTCAGGGGAACATATATTCCTGCCGTATTTGTAAATTCCTCTGCAACAAAAAATGGTTGCGAGAAGAATCTTTCAAGTTTTCTAGCTCGATTTACTGTAATTTTATCATCTTCAGAAAGTTCATCCATTCCAAGAATGGCAATAATATCCTGCAGATCTTTGTATTTCTGGATAATTCTTTGAGTTTCACGTGCAATATAATAATGATCGTCTCCGATAATTTTCGGATCGAGAATACGGCTGGTGGAATCGAGTGGATCTACAGCGGGATAAATACCGAGTTCAACAATCTTTCTATCAAGCACCGTTGTTGCATCGAGATGAGAGAATGTAGTAGCCGGAGCCGGATCGGTGAGATCATCTGCGGGGACATAAATAGCCTGAACAGATGTTATCGATCCATCTTTGGTAGAAGTTATTCTTTCCTGAAGAATACCCATTTCCGTAGCAAGTGTCGGTTGATATCCCACAGCAGACGGCATTCTTCCGAGAAGGGCGGAAACCTCTGAACCTGCTTGTGTGAAACGGAAAATATTATCAATAAAAAGAAGAACATCTTGTTTTGAAACATCACGGAAATATTCTGCAATCGTAAGTCCGCTCAACCCTACTCTTTGCCGTGCTCCTGGTGGTTCATTCATCTGTCCGAAAACGAGAGCAGTCTTGTCAATCACACCGGATTGTTTCATCTCGAGCCAGAGATCATTTCCTTCCCGCGTTCTTTCTCCAACTCCGGAAAATACGGAATATCCTCCATGCTCGATCGCAATATTTCTTATCAATTCCTGGATAAGAACAGTTTTTCCAACACCTGCACCCCCAAAAAGTCCTATCTTTCCTCCTTTTGAATAAGGTTCGATAAGATCGATGACCTTTATTCCCGTTTCAAGAACTTCTTCTTCTGTTGAAAGATTTTCAAAAACAGGTGCCTGACGATGAATAGGATATCTTTGTTCTGTTTTGATCGGACCTTGTTCATCTATGGGCTCGCCAACAACATTTATGATCCTGCCGAGAACCTCTTCGCCTACCGGAACTGATATCGGTTCACCGGTATCAACAACCTTTTTACCTCTAACCAAACCATCTGTTGAATCCATTGCAACCGTACGAACTTTGTTCTCTCCGAGATGCAATTGAACTTCCAGAACCAACGTCGGAAGGTCTTTTCTTTCTATTTTTAATGCGTTATATATTGCAGGAAGATGTCCCTCCGGGAATTCTACATCGACCGTGGGTCCAATAACCTGAATAACTTTTCCTTCACTCATATTAACCTCTTAATTCTCCAATCTTTTTTTCTATTGCAAAGCTTCAGCTCCCGAAGCTATTTCTATAATTTCTGTTGTTATACTTGCTTGTCTTACCCTGTTATATCTTAATGTTAATTCTCCTATTAAATCGGTAGCATTATCCGTTGCAGAATCCATTGCGGTCATTCTGGCACCTTGCTCTGCTGCAGAAGATTCTAACATTATCCTCCAGATTTCCACTTTAATATGTTTTCTTCCAATTTCTTCAATGATCGTATCCTCATCAGGTTCATATAGAAAATCCAAATTCGTTACATCTTCCATTTCAATTGGCTTAACAGGAAGAAGCTGCTTTACGATAATATCTTGCTGAATTGCAGATTTGAATTCATTATATAAAATATCGATCTTTTTATAATTCTGATCAAGATATAATTCAAGAATCTTTTCAGCAACATCGCTGGAAACACTGAAATCCATTTCATTGAAAAGATTTATATATTTTTCTGTAACATTTGTGGAATGTTTTCTGAAATAATCATAACTTTTTTTTCCGATACATATAAGATCTGCATCGGGATGTTGTTCAATATGTTTTAGTGCTTTACGTATGATCTGTGAATTAAATGAGCCGCAAAGTCCTCTATCGGAAGTTACAATTATGAATGCACTTTTTCCTTTACCTTCAACATTTGTAAGAATCGGATGATCTGTTGCTTTATTCTTGAGTTTTATCATTCGAAGCATATTATTGATATGGTCAGCATAAGGGCGTGCTTTAATGATGTTCTCCTGAGCTTTTCGTAATTTAGCAGCAGCAACCATCCTCATGGCATTCGTAATTTGCCTGGTGTTTTTAACGCTTTCTATTCGCATTTTTATTTCTTTGATGTTCGCCATTTGATTTCCTTAGAACTTCTTTAAAACCTTTTTACAGATTTTGCGCATTGCTTCTTTCATTTCATCTGTAATCTTATCTTTTATCATACTTTTCATAAATTCTTTATATTCGGAATCAAGGGTTGAATAAAGTTCTTCTTCTACCTTCTTAACATCGTTAATTTCGATCTCGTCAAGATAGCCTTCGTTTGCCATAAAGATAATGAATATCTGCTTTTCTACAGGCAGTGGTGAATATTGATCCTGTTTTAGAATTTCCACAAGTCTTTCACCGCGTCGAAGCTGAGCCTGAGTTGCCTTATCGAGAATGCTTCCAATTCCGCATATTGAGCAAGGTCGAGACGAAGCTGTCCGGTAACGCTTTTCATTGCTTTGATCTGTGCACTTCCGCCAACGCGGGAAACAGAAAGTCCGGCATTAATGGCAGGTCTTATCCCCGAATAAAACAAACGGCTGCCAAGATATATCTGCCCATCTGTAATAGAAATCACATTGGTTGGAATGTAAGCTGTTATATCATCTGCCTGAGTTTCTATGATAGGAAGTGCAGTAAGAGAACCGCCGCCAAGTTCATTGCTTAGTTTGGAAGCTCTTTCCAGAAGCCTCGAATGCAGATAAAATACATCGCCGGGATATGCTTCACGTCCTGGAGGTCTCCTGAGCAGAAGTGATAGTTCACGATATGAAACAGCGTGTTTGGAAAGATCATCATAGATTATGAGAGCATGTTTTCCGTTGTCCCGGAAAAATTCTCCGACCGTACAACCTGCATAAGGAGCAAGGTATCTTAGAGATGCCGATTCGGATGCCGATGCCGTAACAATTATCGTATAATCCATAGCCTGGTGTGCTTCTAATGTTTTAACTATTTTAGCCACGGAAGATTTTTTCTGTCCGATGGCAACATAGATACAAATAATATCCGAATCTTTCTGGTTTATGATCGTATCGATGGCGATAGCAGATTTTCCTGTTTGCCGGTCACCAATAATTAATTCCCTTTGTCCTCTACCTATCGGTATCATCGAATCGATCGCTTTCAAGCCAGTCTGCAATGGTTCTTTTACAGGCTGCCTTTGAATAATTCCAAGAGCTTTTCTTTCTATCGGTTTATATTCATCTGCTTTAATTTCACCTTTTCCATCGATAGGATGCCCCAAAGCATTAATAACACGACCCAACATTTCTTCCCCCACGGGAACCTGGAGTATCTTCTTTGTCCTTTTGGCAATATCACCTTCTTTGATCTTTCTGGTTTCACCAAATATTATGCACCCGACATTATCTTCTTCAAGGTTCAGAGCCATACCAACAACACCGCCTGTAAATTCGATCATTTCGCCAGCCATTACATTATCCATTCCATAAATGCGGGCTATTCCATCGCCGACCTGAACTACTTTTCCTGTTTCGGCAATATCGATCTCGAATTTAAAATCGTTTATTTTATCTTTTAGTATCGAACTTATTTCATCTGGTTGAATCTTCATTCTGACCTCATTTATTATTTCTTTGAACTAACTAATTTTACCAAACCATTTTTTATTGAGCCATCAATTAAAAGAGAATCTGTTTGTGCGATAAATCCCCCAATTATTTCAGGATCGATATTAACTTTCATCACAACATCTTTTTTAATAATATCAGCTATTTTGGAACTTATCTTATTCAGCACTATTTCGGAATGTTCATGTGCAATCGTTAAAGATACTTTAACCTGATTTTTACTGATCAAAACAGTATTTTCCATTTCATTAAGTACTTCCATAATAATCGTAAACCTGTGTTTCTTTACTAAAAGGACAAAAAGATTTTCCCAGATTACTCTGTTATTGAGTTGTGCGGATATTTGCTTCACCAGCTTTATCCGGTTTTGCAATGGAAAAAGATATGAATTGATCGACTTTATATAATCTTCATCTTGCGCAAATGCTTTTCTAAGAAACTTCATATCTTCCATAACAGAATAATATTGATTCTCTGGAATATTTAATATTGCAGCAGTTGCATAGCGTTTAGCGATCAACTTATCTTTCACTTATCCTCTTTCTCGGAAAGTATCTTTTTCAAAAGTGCTTCATCTTTTTTATCATCCAGTTTTTCTGAAAGGAATTTTGTAGAAAGATCTGAAACCAGTTCAATTATTTCTGTTTCGATCTCTGATTTCACTTTTTCCTTTTCGTGTTTAAGCTGTTCTTCCGTATCTTTAAGAATTTTCTTTTCTCTGCTTTTTGCACTTTTCACAATTTCAGAAGATTGTATTTCAGCATCTTTCTTGGCAGCAGTTTTCATCTTTCTTATTTCTTCTGCAGAGGTCTTTAATTCCCCTTCTTTTTCTTCAACAAGTTTTGCTGCTTTTTCTTTTGATTCATTTGCGTTATCTATATCATCTGATATGTTTTTCTGCCGCTCAGCCAGAAATTTCTTTATTGGTTTATAAAGAATTTTATTCAATATAATGAGTAAAAGAACAAAATTCAATATAACAATAATGAACGCATAATTTATACTAATCATAAATTCTCCAGTTAAGGAATTAAATCAGAAAATCAAGTTTTCTTTGTTTCTAATTATATCTTTTTTTTTAAGTTGAGAAAATAAGCAATAATGCAATAACCAGAGAATAAATACCGGTAGATTCTGATACTGCCTGTCCCACAAGCATCGTTCTGGTTATCAAGCTTGCATTTTCCGGAGAACGAGCAATACCCTCGCAAGCTTTACCTGCTACAAAGCCTTCTCCAACTCCAGGTCCCAGAGCACCCATTCCCATACACAAACCAGCCCCCAAAAGAGCTGAAGCTTTTACGATTCCCTGTGCTAATGTTAAGTCCATGATTCCTCCATATTTTTTTGCCACCGTCTTTCACAAACCAATGGTGACTTATTATCAACTATAAAAAAGAACTTTCAGAAATTTTGCTTTTTTCTCGTTCTATCTGTTGCCGATTTCATTTTGAATTATAGTGCAAATATTAACAAAAACGATATTACAAGCGAATAAATAGCTGTTGATTCCGATACTGCAGATCCCAGAAACATAGTTCTCATGATTTTTGCTTTCTCATCCGGAAACCTGCCTATCATATCATTAGCCTTTCCAGCAACAAAGCCAATGCCCATCCCGGGACCCAAAGTTCCAAGTCCTATCGATAGTCCTGCTCCAAGAAATGCTACTGTTTTCACAATTAATCTTCCCAGAGAAATATCGGCGGGTTGTTCCGGAATAGAATATAATAAAAGAAAAGATACAACTAATGCGAAAATTGCAGAAGTTTGTGATAGTGCCTGACCGATAAGCATATTTCCCATTATGGCATTTCCGTGTTTTGGCATTCTGGCAACAGACTTACAAGCCTGTCCTCCGGAATATCCTGCACCCATAGATGGCCCAATAGAGCCGAAACCCATTGCAATGCCGGCAGCAAGATATGCAGCAGCTTTGAACCATCCTCCTTCTATGCTGTCAGACCTGCCGTATATCAGAAGCATGGAAATAACCAGTGCAAAGATTCCGGCAGTTTGTGCTGCTGCCTGCCCGATAAGCATTGTTCGGAAAATTTGCTCGTTTGCCTTGGGTTGTTTGACTATTGCCTGTGCTCCTTCTCCGGCAATTATACCGGAACCAATTCCGGTGGTTACCGCTCCGATACCTACACAAAGTCCTGCACCGAGGTATGCGGCAATTTGAATTTGTTCAATAGTAAATGCCATCTATCACTCCGAAATTTCCACACCAATATATGTGAGAGCAAGCATTGTAAATACAAATGCCTGAATCGTTCCTACAAACATACCGAAGAATAAATTCAGCCCTACAGGAAAAACAACGAAACTAACAAGTGAAGAAACTACCAGAATAATGATAGCTCCACCCAGAATATTTCCAAAAAGACGGAAAGAAATTGAAACGACTTTTGACATTTCCCCAACTATATCTAAAAGGCAAAGAGGATTTTTTATTGGATTAATATAGTTCTGGAAATGTTTCCAGGCACCCTTCATTTTTATTGCCGTGAAGTGTACAACAATGACGACCATAAAGCCGAGACCCAGCGGTACATTTAAATTCCTTGTAGGCTCCATAAATCCCGGTATCGGAATCATGCCGATCATATTGCATACCCAGATAAAGATGAAAAGAGTAACAATATACGGCGTGTAATTTGCCTTTTCTTTTCCCAGAGTTTCTGTAACAAATTCTTCTAATGAAGTATATATCAATTCAAAAATAAGTTGTGATTTTGAAGGACGAGCCAACAAATGCTTCCTGATATATAGTGCCATGAACAGAAGTACAATATCTACGATCAGGATCATTCGCAAAAGTTGAAATGTTCCAAGAGCTGTTGGTGCTCCAAAAAATCTTTTAAAAAGATCATATATTTTTTCACTTCCATAAACATCGGGAGTGATGTTATTTTGCCTATTGTATTCATCTATCTGGAATTCTTCTGTTATTTCATCCTGGAGGTCATAATGAAATTCAATATTTCTGAGAACGAACTTTTTGTTTTCAAATCCAACTTGAAGCTGTCTGGAAAAATTACCGGATAAAAATACAAGTATGATCTCTATAATGAAGAATATCAAAAATATTTTTAACATCGGGTTTTTTTTCTTTGCCATTTCAACCTCAAAAATACTTACTTTTTTTTATATTCTCGTAAATCTCATTTCCGTAAATGCATATCTGTGCCGAAAGTAACCCCAATCCAAAAACAACTATGTTCGGTCTTAATAAATAAACTATTACCGCAGAATATACAGCAAGGAACAATAATCTCAGCAATGTTCCTTTTACAGCATTCAATTTAGATTTGGTTTCCAGTAGTCTCATACTTTTTTTCACATTATCTGCAAGCCATATAAAATTTATAAAACTTGCAATTGAACCCGAAATCCAACCTAAAGCTTCTTTATAAAACAACGGCAGACTCAAAATAGCAGGTACGTTTGTCAAGAGAATAATAATCACGATTCTCTTAACATATATTTTGTTATTCATCTTATTTTTATAGTACTTAATCCCTGTATATTTTTCTTAACAGCCTATATGCTCCCAGCACTCCCAATATTACTCCAAGAAATACACCGACCGCCATAAGGATACCGTTTGTATTGAATTTCCTGTCTAAATAAAGGAAAAGAAAGAAAAATATCAAGATAGATGAAACTACAACGAGTCCAAGTTGTGATATTAAACTAAAATATTTATACCACTCCTTATTGAGATTTTTTTTCTTCCTCATCTTTTTTATAAACAAAAGTTTTAGCAACAGCAGGTTTGTTGTTTTTGTTCATTTTACTTGTACCGTTAAATACAGCTCCTGTGTGAATTTTCAACACTTTTGCTATAATATCTCCTGTTAAGTTGGCGGTTCTATCAAGTTCGAGGGCATCT
The DNA here is from genome assembly GCA_021108055.1 of Candidatus Cloacimonadota bacterium. Classification (GTDB taxonomy): domain Bacteria; phylum Cloacimonadota; class Cloacimonadia; order Cloacimonadales; family TCS61; genus JACNIV01. The sequence goes on along the minus strand of JAIORR010000233.1, from coordinate 10,848 downwards.
TCACAAACGATGTTCCCTTCAACCTTACCGGAAACAAGACACTCGTCGGCTTTAATATCGGCTTTTGCTACACCGGAAAGTCCGATCGTAACAAATCCGTCTGATTCGATCGAGCCTTCCACTTTGCCATCGATGCGAATACCACCTTCGATGATCAAAGAACCTTTTATCTTGCTTCCTTTTCCAATTATTGTAGAAAGCTCCACTTTCTTGTTTCTTGCCATATTATCCTCTCTTTTCATTCTTTTACTAAAAATTTTCCCGGGTCTAAATATTCATCGTTTTTTATTATTTCAAAATGAAGATGAGGAGCAGAGCTATTTCCTGTATTTCCGACCAGGGCAATAGTTTCACCTTTTTCTACAAATATCCTGGTTTCGTAAACAGCAGCAGAAAGATGCGCATAGAGTGTAGAATATTCGTTAAGGTGATCTACCGTCATAACGATTCCAAAATAGTCATCTTCGTAAACAGCCCGAACAACACCTGCGGCAGCAGCTACAACCTCGGTTCCATTTGCAGCAGCAAAATCGAGAGCCGGATGGTCTTCGGAATACCTCTGACTTATTGCATAATCTCCGTTAATAGGAATAAGGTTGGGAATGAATCTTCCTTTTTTTTCATTTTGTGAAAGTTTTTCATGGATATTATCAACATTAACTTTATTTTTTTCTTTATCTGTCTTACGTTTTTGTAAATAATTATTCAAAGCATTTCTTAATCTATCGGAATTGGAAATGTCGGTCTCTTCTGTAGATGGCATTTTATTTATTTCATTTGTAATGTGTTCTATATATTCTTCGGATACTTCCAGTTTCTGCTTTTGCTCTTTGTTGATGGAATTTAATTTTCTATTCTCTGAATAAACAAGAACCAGTGCAACAATTACGATTAAAAAAAGAAATAATAATAATTTATTCATTTATTTTTTTTTAAAGCCTTGATAAGTTTAGTCAATTCCTTTTCGGAAGCATAATGAAATATTATCCTGCCTTTATCTTCCTTTCCGGAAATCGTTACTCTCATTTTATAGGAGTTAATGAGTGTTTTTTCATATTCATTTAACTTTGGAATCACAATTGTTTCTGGTTTTTGTCTATGGACAGAACCTGTTTCTTTGATTCGTTTTGCTTCTAATTCTGTTTTTCTTACCGACAAATTATTTTTTAATATCAGATTTGCAAAATCTTCCTGCAGTTGTTCATCAACCTGAAGAACAGCACGTGCATGTCCGGATGAGATTTTTTCATCCAATATCATCTGCTGAATATTATCATTTAACTTTAAAAGGCGAATAAGATTTGAAATAGTAACTCTATCTTTTCCTACAATTTCAGATATCTGGGAATGAGTTAATTTAAATTCTTCATTCAATTGCTGGTAAGCCCTTGCTTCCTCGATAGCACTCAGGTCTTCTCGTTGAACGTTTTCGATGATCGCAAATTGAAGTTGTTCTTTGGGAGAAACACTTCTGATAATAACAGGAATTTCATCAAATCCGGCAAGTCGTGATGCTTCCAATCTTCTTTCGCCTGCAACGAGTTCATATTTTGTTTCATCTCTTTTCGTGACAATGATCGGCTGGATGAGACCATTTTCCTTAAGAGAATTTGCGAGTTCCTGCAATTTTTTCTTATCGAATCTTTTACGGGGCTGATACCTGTTTGGAGCTATGTTATCGATTTTTATTGTTGTTATTCCAGTTGTTTTATCGGTAGATTCAGGTCCCGAATCTATCAGTGCTTCTAAACCTCTGCCTAATTTTGTCATCTTGCCATCACTTCCTTTGCTAATTCCAAATAGCTTTTTGAACCCGGAGATTTTATATCATAATGAAAAATAGATTTCCCGAAACCCGGAGCTTCACTCAGTTTTACACTTCTATGAATGATCGTTTCAAAAACCTGTTCCTGAAAATATCTTCTAACTTCCTTGGCAACCTGTCGTGAAAGGTTTAGTCTTCTATCATATAATGTGAGTAAAATACCCATTATATTAAGTCCCGGGTTCAATCCTTTTTTAATCAATCGGATGGTAGTAAGGAGCTGACTCACACCTTCCAGTGCATAATATTCACATTGAATTGGAATGATAACGTCCGTGCAGGCTGTAAGTGCATTAACCGTGAGCAGCCCCAGCGAAGGAGGACAGTCGATAATGATAAATTCATAATCATTTATAAGCGGCTCTACGATTTTCTTCAGCTTATATTCCCGTGAATATTCCTTCACAAGCTCGATCTCTGCTCCACTCAAATCGACGTTTGCCGGAGCAATTTCCAGCTTTTTAAGGATAGAAGAAGGTTTGATCACATCCTTCAAAGGTACTTTCCCTATCAATGCTTCATAAATATTCGGGTTTTTCTTTTCAGCTCCAACGCCACTGGAAGTATTTCCCTGAGGATCAAAATCTATTAATAACGTCTTTCTTTCAAAAATAGCAAGAGCAGAAGCAAGACTGATCGCAGTAGTAGTTTTGCCTACCCCTCCCTTTTGGTTTACGATTGTAATTATTCTTCCCATAATTTTTCCGTTATTTTTTCTTCCTTTAATTCTTCAATTCTTTTTTTCTATCTCTATTATCTTCCTTTCTCCAATTTCCGGAAGGCTCACATCATATTTTTTTACCTTTCCAAACTGTATTATATCCTCTAATTTCCTGCTTTTGTAAAGAATTATCTTACCGTCGTTTTTCAATAGATCGAACATTTTTGTTTTATACTTCGGCAAAATTTTCACAGACCTGCACACTATAATATCAAAAAAATTACCCCACTTCGCATCCATTTCTTCGAGCCGTGAAACAATCGTGAAACATTCTTTTAAGTCAAGTCTTTTGACAATATTTTTTATTGAATTGATCTTTTTTTGCTTGGAATCTAACAGAAAAACGATTGAATCCGGATAGAGTAATTTAATTGGAATACCCGGCAAACCTCCGCCTGTTCCGAAATCCAGGATCTTTTTATTTGAAAAATCTATGTGCCGTATCGGCAGGATAGAATCCAGGAAATGTATCGTCCAATAATCTTCGGATTTTGTTTTTCGGGAAATGAGGTTAACTTTAGAATTTTCTTCCAATAAAAAATCTAAAAACTTTTGAAATGAATCAAGCAATTCTTCATAATGTGGAAAATTAAATTCTTTTAAAAACGATTTAAATGTTTCTTTTTGCATCTTTTCCCCATTTCTTTCTGTTTACAATTACTTAAATTTCTACATTTTCCAACCTGCAATTCTCCAACTTTTTACTATCATTTATTTTTACATCTCCGATGATTTTTACGTTTTTCCCAAAATAAACATCGCCTTCGATTGTCAGATTGGCACAATCTTTCAAGGAAGGAATTCCATCCTTAAAATGATTCTGAAGTTGATCGATGGTTTTGTAATAATTTTCATTCAATTTAATTGCCGGAGGTTGATTCAAGTTTTTGTCCAGGATCAATCTATAATCATCCGTAAGTACAAAGGCATCGCTCCAGATTCCCAGGAGATCGGTTGTTTTTTTTACAGGTGCGAACCTGTTCCTTTCCACGGCAATAGCTTTGGAACCTTTGAAAATACTGATTGCAGCACCCATTGCAGATTCTATCTGGAAGACCTTTGTGCCTTCGACTTCTTTTGGATTCACGATCATAGACAGCGGCACAAAATTATTGCTTTCATTCAATTTTTTCTTTAATGCCTTCAGGTTTACCCAAAGATTATTCGTGTTGAAATAACGATATTTATTCACATCCTGAAAAGAGTCCATTTCACCTTCGGGACATTGAGCGGTTTCCCGCAGGATAAGCTGCCCATCTTTAGTTTGAGCCAGATGACCGCCTTTCTTATCCATTTCTGTCCGCCTGCATACTTCCATTAAAAACGGTTCCTTCGTAATTGCAAAATGAGACAATATTTTTTCATCTACGATCGCTCCCAGATTATCCGAATTAGAAATAAAAGCATATTCAAATCCTTTATCTAATAATTTATCAAGCACGCCTGAAATTTTTAGAACCAGATATATCTCACCATGACCGGGAGGATTCCAGTTCTGGTTATCATTTTTACTTTTCAGAGGAGACAGATCTTCCTGTTTTATCTTTGGAAATTTATTCTGAACAAAATCCAGTGGAAGATGGGGAAGAGGAAGCTCCGGATATTTTTCAAGATAAGAAATTGTGTCTTTCCGCGTGTTGAAACTGTTCATAAACAGAAGAGGAATATCTTTCCCTGAGGTCTTTCTCAGTTGCAGAATTTGAAGAGTAATAATATCCAGAAAGTTATTGTCTTCCTTTACTTTAAGCAGAGTTTTAGCTTTCTTTAGTCCCATGCTGGTCCCCAGTCCGCCATTAAGTTTTATCACCACCATTTTTTCAAGTGGAGAAGAATCGGTCACCTTAAGCTCATTATAATCTATTATACTTTTTTTGGATGGAGGTTCTATTTCATTTTCGGATAATTTGCCTGTTGCTCCGGCTAATATTTGTTCATAATAATCAGAAAAAGATCGAATTACCAGATCGTTCAATCCGTCATTCTGCATTATCGTTATAAATTCAGATAAATGACTTTTCATTTCTTTTTCTCTCCTTTTTTGTTGTTCAAATGAGTTCTGCAAAATTGATTCTAATTGTTAACACACAATGTTTTTATAATACATGCTTCAATATAATTCTATCAATTAAAATTTATTTTTTCCGAAATCGAGATATTCTTTTTCCTGTTCATGTTGCGGTTCTGGTTCACGATCAATTCTCCCAGCAGCCCGATAGAAAAGAATTGTAATCCAATCATTATAAGCAAGGTTGCCAGGTATAGCAGCGGACGATTATAAAGCGGTTGACCAAATCCCAATTTCATGATCGTAAGATACAATCCGATAAAAAAACCGATAAAACCAAATATTGCTCCAATCCTTCCAAAAAGATAAAGCGGACTGTGAATATATCCCGTTACAAGTTTAACGGTAAGAAGGTCCAGAAAACCACGCAGATATCTTTCGGAACCATATTTTGTTTTTCCAAATTTGCGTTTATGGTGTTTCACCGGGATTTCCGCAATTCTGAATCCTTTACTGCTTGCTAAAGCGGGGATGTACCTGTGCATTTCTCCATAAATATCAAGTTCTTTAATAACTTCTTTTCTATATGCTTTGAACCCGCAATTATAATCATGCAGTTTCATCTTGAAAAAACTTGAAGTAATAGAGTTAAACAGTTTTGAAGGAAAAGTTTTTGAAATGGGATCTTTTCGTTTTTTTTTCCAACCTGTAACCAGGTCATATCCCTCTTCAATTTTTTTCAGGAAGTTGGGAATCTCTTTCGGATCATCCTGAAGGTCTGCATCCATCGTAAATAATATATCGCCATCTGCAACATCGAAACCGGCTTGCAGTCCGGCAGATTTACCAAAGTTTTTTCGGAAATTAAGAAGTTTCACATTTCTATCTTTAGCAGCCATTTGTTTCATGATTTCATAGCTGCTATCCGTACTGCCGTCATTAATAAAAATGATCTCATACTTATAGCCTTTAATGTTTTCAATTATTTCTAAGTACAATTTATCGATACTTTCTTCTTCATTAAAAACCGGAATAATAAAAGATAACTTCATAATAACTTCCCTTTTTTAAAAAATTAAATTCATAAAAGACATCATCAAACCGGAAGAAATGGGTATTTTAATATTATCGTCAAGAGGTATTTTGGAAAACTCGGCAACCGTTGCAGTAAAAGCTCCCGCCATGGACACTATCGGATTCAAAAAAAACAATGCGAACACAAAAGTTCCCGTAAAACAGGCAATACTTCCTTCCAGACTTTTATCGGTATTAAAAAGTTTTCTTTTTCCAAGGGGAATTCCAATAAGTGCAGCAAGCGTATCACCGATAGCGAGGAACGAAATAGCCACAAATGCTATATCTGCCGGAAATACAGCGATACATATCACGGCAGAGATCATCAAATATGTGGCACCTGTAAAATTATTTATCTCATGTTTTCGAAGCATTATTCCAAAAATATTATAAAATATTTTTTTGAATGTTTTATGCTCTAACCTGAAAACCTCTATTGTTAATGCGATCAGTGTGAGTGGGATCAAAACCAGGAACGCAAGCTTACGGTTGTTCAGGAAAATATATCGATATGATAATGGAAGCAGGATCGAACTGACATGTATTGTCTTCCGAAAGATTTCCTTTTTTTGTTTTGGATTCATTTCCTTTTCAATTTACTCATCACAAATGCTTTTGCAACATCTACCATGAGTTTTGGATCTCCTTTGACCGCTTCTGTAAAAAGCACCTTCAAACCAAATTTATCTTTGGGAATTTTTTGGCAAAAACGTACAATGTTGTTAAATCTTTCATCGCTCATTGTAAGAAATTTCTCTTTCATGGTAAACATTGTCCTCTGAGTTTTTCCAAGTTTCTTTTCCCATTCACTGCTGTATTTTTTCAGGAATTTTGCATCGAATCTTTTTTCTCGTACCGCATCTGCAGCAACTTTTCCTGCTATACTTGCCGCAATCATTCCCTGCACCACACCACCGCCTGTTATCGGGTTAACCTGCCGTGCAGCATCACCAACCAGCATAATGTTATCACGAACTATCTCCTTAAGAGTAGCAGATGTGGGAACGCCGCCATAAACAGTGTAAGTTATCTTGGCATCGGGAAAGCGTTTTTCCACAAATTCATCGAGATATTTTTTTGGACCCTTTTTATGCGAAAGATGTCCGGAAAGTCCTATCCCCACATTTGCTGTATGATCGGATTTTGGAAATATCCACACATATCCGCCAGGAGAAACATTATTCCCAAAATAAAATTCACAGGTATTTTCTTCAATATCAATATCTGCCAGTGTATATTGAACGCAAGTATCTATGTCTTCAAGACGAACGGCAGTTTTTATTCCTGCCCACCTTCCTACGCGGGATTCCACGCCATCCGCACCGATGACAATATCACATTTCACCGTTTTTATCTCACCGCAATATTTATATTTTACTCCGGTTATTTTCTCTTTTTCCCACAATAGATCGAGAGCATCCGCTTTAGTAATAAGATGTGCCCCATGTTTAGCAGCAAGTTCGCAAAGAGCTGTATCGAAGACCCTTCGTTCTAAAACATAACCTAAACCATTATTATACATTTTGGCTGTTTCACCATTTGGTGCATGCAATTTTGCAATTTCTATCCGGGAAGCGATCCACCGTTCATCGATGTCAATGAAAGGAGCTATTCCATTGTGAGAAACACCTTCGGCACAACGCACAGGAATGCCCGGTTCACGGTCACGTTCCAGCATAAGAACAGATGCACCATTTTGTGCTGCAAATCTGGCGGCAACGCTTCCGGCTGGTCCTGCTCCGATAATAACTATATCATATCTATCTTGTACCATTAGTCACCTTCCTCGATAGCTTTGATGGGACAAACCTTTAAACAATTAAGGCAATTAGTACATTTTTTATTATCGATCTTTACTTCAAATTCAGATACAATGATGGCATCCGCTGGACACACCGCAACGCAGGTTCCGCAGATATCACAAAGTTCTTTATTAATTCTCATTTTTACTCCGATGATCTAATTCATAATAATTTACAACATATAATTTACTTTTCGATGGTCTATCAGTTTGAAAGACGAACCTTTTAAATTAAAAATAATATTATAGCTTTCATCTGGTTTTAAAATAATATTTTTATCTATAACTTTTATTTTTCGGGAATCACGTTTTGGAATGAAATTCTTCAGTAGGAATTTTGGATTTGGATTTCCCTGTCCGAATGGCTGCAAATTGTGAATATCTAATTGCAGGTAATCATCAAATTTATCGATCTCATCTATTGTGAAGATCGCATCGATATCGATCTTTCTATTGTCTTCTATAATTTCTTTCTTCATCTCGATATATTCTTTGAATTTTTTTCTAAATTTATTTATATTCTTCTTTTTTATCGTAAATCCTGCTGCCTTTGCATGACCGCCGTATTGTATAAGGTTTTGTTTGCAAAAACAGAAGGACTCAACGAGATTGAAACCTTTTGTACATCTTGCTTCACCCGCAACAATATTTCCTTTTTCTTTTAGAAAAACTACTGGAATTAGAAACTGTTTAGAAATTCTTGCCGAAAAAAATCCCAGCAATTCGACAGGGATTATATTCTTGCTATCAAAGAAAACAAAGTGATTATCAAAACTTTCCGGTTTTATCTTATCATAACATTCCATTACTTTATTCAGGTTTTCTTTAAATTTTCTTTGTCCGCTAATAAGTTTATCAATAATACTTGTTTTTTCATCTTCCGGTGCCAGCAGTAATTCTAATCCCATGTTTTTTCCATTTAGGTCTCTGCCATTGGAAAAAATCTTTATTATATATTGGATTATCTTTATCTTCTTATGACAATTATCGGCATTCCATAAATATTTATCAAATTTCCGTAACGTTGCATCGTCAAAATCAAACCAATTTTTTATAGTCTCTTTCACAATTATCCGGTTCACACCGATCAGGGGAACTTTGTCGGATATGGTTCCCACGGCAACCCAGAACAGATAATTGCTGTCGATCTCGCTTTTTAAAATTTCGGCAATATTACGGATCAAAAAATAAGTGACGCCAACACCTGCCAGCATATCGAATGGATAATCACAATCGCTTTGTTTCGGGTTAACGATAGCACAACCCTTTGGGATTTTGTTTTCCTGCACTATATGGTGGTCGGTTACGATAACATCGCATCCCAGGTTTCTGAGTTTTTCGATAGCTTCCGAGCAGGATATTCCGCCATCTACCGTGATCACAAGGTTAAAATTTTCTTTCTCAACTTTATTTATAAAATTTTCCTGCATTCCATGATTATCTACAAGGCGGTTTGGAATATAATAATAATGATTTTGTGAACCTATTTTTTCTAAAAAATCAAATAAGATATAAGCGGAAGTAATGCCGTCAACATCATCGTGACCATATATTATTATTTTTTCTTTTCTGTGAATAGCCCGGATAATTCTTTCTGAAGCTTTTTTTATATCTTTCATTAATGAAATATCTGGTATGTCGTTCATAGAAAAAGAAAAGAAGGAATCCGGTAGATTCCTGTTCTTCTTGATCTGATCAACAATAGAACAATCTAATTTGTCGAAATAGCTCCACCTCAAACCCATTAATATTTTTTACCTTCGATCTGCTTTGGGAATATCTCTGTGATCATTTTTTTTATGTTTCTTTTTAAACACATCAAATCCCGATATACCAATTGTTATCATAAACGATCTGTCACCGATCCCGTGAATATCCTTATCGCCGCGGGTAAGATATTTGGCAGCAAATTCTATTTTTGTGTTAGGTGATTTTAAAGGAATTGAAAGTCCCAGAGTAACAGCTTTTTCCATAATATCTTCTTCATTTTTCCGGAAAGGAAGTTTGCGTACATAACCGCCAAACCTCAGAGGTATTCTTTCAAACCATTTTCCATAACCACTCAGCGGATCGTAAGCAAAGCCCAACCCAAATTTATAAGTGTTCTCATTATATATATCCGTATCTTCCCACATTTCATATTGACCATCAAAAGATACTTTATATTTTTCTGTAAATTTCCAGGTGATTCCGCCGGCAAATTTATTTGGAATCTCATATAAAATATCATCTGCCAAGCCTAAAGTATCAACGTATGGAGAATGTCCGTATTTGTATGTGGATTCTCCTTTCAGTTCCGTGAACATAGTGTAGGCTGCACCTAAAGATATATTCCCGATCTTTTTACTGATCCCTGCAGAAAATCCCGGATTCTTAAAAGTCTTTTCAATTTCATATTTTGTGTCTGTGTAATCAGTGTCGTCAAAATCGAGCTTCCAATACCTGATCTTGTGCCCGAAATAGTAATTGAAAGATACGCCCAGATTAAAATACGGATTCTTGATGGCATAACTGAGATCTGCTTTATATACATTGGAACTTACCCTGTTGATTTCGTTATATTCCAGAGTATCTCCGGTGCTGTTCGTCCATTCCGAAAGTTCCTCATTTTCCAGGTTTCCCGAATATACCATATTAAAATTGAAACCAAACCTGTGAGATTTTATTGGTACGACTACCGTAAAGTAGGGAAGAGCCAGTCCATCATCTCTGAAAGTGTTATCCAGATCATCATAATACCACATATATCCCATCGAAGCGGCTGTGGAGTATATCACTTTATTTGAGGTTGTCATTGCAGACGGATTTGAAATATTCTGATTCATTCTGAAAAGATCTGCACAACCGGTCTCTCCCATTCCAAGACCATAAACATCATTTCCGCAAAACTGGTTTGGTAAGCCATAGAACGAAAAGATCGAATTACCAAAAAGAGAACCTGATAAAACAAGCAGAACTATAATTATTTTATTTCGCATTATTTCTCCCGTTAAATTATCGTTTAAGAAATATCATTTAAGACAAGAATATCTTATAGCTGATTCTTAAACTTTTACAAAAAAAATTACTCTATTATCTTTGTCAATTTTAAGTTGACCTGCAAAAGAAAACGATAAGATTTATCCCAAATAATTATTACACAAAAGAACCCCAAAAAAATAACCCCATCGTTTACGGTGGGAAAAATAACAAAAAAAAAGTTTGTACGCCGTTCACGGCGTTCTTAAACTCAGATAATGCCGTAGGCTCAATTCTAACTTCTTAATTTCAATTCATAAAATATAATTGCTATTTACTTAACTTTTTATAATTGGATATGTTGAATTGCATTGCAGTAGAAATTTAGTAACTTTACTAAACTTCTCACATAAGAATTTCTTGGAAGTAAGTTTCGGAAAGTTTTCTTTTAATCAATTTTAAAG